>NZ_PVUE01000021.1 GCF_003003235.1 Antricoccus suffuscus | reverse complement strand
GTCTGATCACTGCCTCACGCGCGTCTACCTCGATACCCATACCGGCCTCGATTCACGGTTTCAGGGTGTTGCGACAATCCCTTGACCGCACAGTCTGTAATGTCGCGTCATCCGTCGCCCGCGTTCCGTGCGTCCGATACCGGTTGCGTTTCAGGCAGGCTAAACACAAGCGTCAACGCCTCGGGTGACTTCGCTTCACCCGTCACGACCGTTTGGGTACATTTTGTGCTATTCGGTAGCGGATTTTCGCCGTCAGCGGTGCCGAACCATACATTTGCGGGCGGTTGCGAGATCGGTGGGAACGTCCAAGCGCTGCCCCGCCAGGAGCGCTACTGCAGTATCTAGCTTGCGTGAAACCGGACCACAGAACACGCGAGCCGCCAGTACGGCGATACAAACTTACGGATCATGCGGTCGTACTGACGGACCGCCGTACATTCGTGACGGACCGCCGTACATTCGTGACGGACCGCCGTACATTCGTGACGGACCGCCGTACATTCGTGACGGATCGCGGGGAATTTTGTGACGGATCGCGGGGGCTAGGCCTCGAGGTCGTCAGCGACGGCGCGGAGCACCGAGCCGACCTTCTTGGCCGCGGCCCGCTCGGGAAACCGGCCACGACGCAGCTGGTTGGAGACTCCGTCGAGCAGCTTGATGAGGTCCTCGACGATCGGCGTCAGCTCATCTGGCGACTTGCGGGTGGCGGCCGACACAGAATGGACCGGGTCGGTAATTTGCAGGGACAACGCTTGCGGGCCACGGCGTCCGTCAGCGATGCCAAACTCGACTCGCTGTCCCTTCTTCAGTTCCGCCACCCCGGTCGGCAGCGCAGACTTGGGGACGAAAACGTCCTCTCCACGTTCTTGGGAGACAAAACCGAAGCCCTTTTCGGCGTCGTACCACTTAACCCGTCCGCTAGGCACGCCTATTCCTCATTCGTTCAGTTGCGCCATGCGCAAATCGTTGGCTGTCTTCCGCGGTACACCATAGGCTCCGCGACAACGCGGGGCGATGTAGGGATCTAACGTTAAGAGTCCGCCATCACCCGGCCTGCGTGCCAATGGTTTGTTGGCGGAAACTAGGAGCATACCCCGGGTCGCCGCATACCGGCGAATCCTTAACGCGTCAAGAAACCGTCGAGCCAGCCTGGGAATTCGACCAGAGAGTCGAGTACGACGTCCGCACCGGCAGTGACAAGGTCCGCGCGACTCGCACCACCGGTCGGTACGCCGACCGCCAGCGCTTCAGCGGCCTTAGCCGAGAGCATGTCGGCCGGATGATCGCCGACGTACGCCGCCGCCCCGGCCTCCTGCAGTGCCGCGGTCTTCGCGTCCGCCCACGACGCGCCGGTCAACGAGTCGTAGCGCAGATCGAGGTGCTTGAGGTGCAACCGCGCGTTAGGGGTGTATTTCCCGGTGATGACGATCGCCCGGCCGCCGCGGGAGTACACCTCTTCGAGCGCCTCACGAGCGCCAGCCAAGGCGGCCGCGGGCGTGATCGCCAACCGCGGATAGAGTTCGCGAAACCGGACGACTAACGCGTCGCGGTCGTCGGCCGGCACCCATGGAGCGAGGAGCTGATCCAGTGGCGGGCCCAGATGACCGGCGACCGAGTCGGCGTCGATCTGATAGCCGGTCTCGGCGTTAATCTCACGAATTACGGCGGCCATTCCGGGCCGAGAGTCGATCAACGTCATATCGAGGTCGAACCCGATCACAAATGGCGCGCTCATCGCCGGTAGCCGCCCGAACCCGACCTCATCGGTCTAGCGGTTGGGACGCGCGGTCGTGTGCTCGTAGCGCAGCAGGCTCACCGGGAGCGGAAACTTGATGTCGTCACCAAACGGCGACAGCGCGCCAGCGCGGTCCGAGGTGAACTCGGTAACCGGATGGTCACCTTCTCCGTCCGCGGGCCAGGATGGGGCCACCCTGATGAGGCCGTTGTCGGTGTCGGCATCCTTGCTAGCCATGTGTCGGGCCTTTCTGTCCAGGTACTAACCGTCTGCTGCAGGCGGATACAGCGTACCCACGACTGCCTGTTGCGGTAGCGCGCGGCTCGGCGGATCGGCGTACTACCTTTGATGGGATGAGCACTCGAGCGCGCACCATGGCCGATTGGCTGCGCAGCCGCGATGACGCGTGGCTGGCGCGGCTGATTACGCTGCGCCCGGACGCGGCGTACCCCGCGCCGCATGACATGTCGACGCTGGCCTCTCGGCTGTCTGTACGGATGTCGGTTGCGCGGGCTCTCGACGAGCTCACCGCGTGGGACGTCCAGGTCCTCGACGGGCTGATGCTCGGCCCGCAACCGGGCACCGCGGCCGCGGTCAAGGCCAACTGTGCCGGCGCCCGGATCGCCGACGTACGGCGCGCCACCGAGCGGCTGCGTGATCTGGCTCTTATCTGGGGCGCAGACGACGCGATCAATGTGCCCGCCCCGGTCCGCGATGCCGCGCACCGGCACATTGCCGGATTGGGCCGGCCGGCCGCGGAGCTGTTCGACGCCTATCGGGCCGATAGTCTGCGCGTCGTACTGCACAACCTTGACCTGCCGTACGCCGGACAGCCGATGGCGACCGGCTTGATCAGCGACCGGCTGCGCTCCAACGACACTCTCGCCGGCCTGTTGCAGCGGGCACCAGACGGCGCGCTCGACATCCTGCGTCAACTCGACGGTGGCACGCCCGTCGGCGACCTGCGCAACGCCGATCGGCTCTTAGAAGTCACCGACGACATGCCACCGGTGCGGTGGCTGACCAGCCACGGGCTGCTCGCCTCGGTCGGCGCCAGCTCCGTGGAGTTGCCCCGGGAGGTTGGCCTGCACCTGCGCGGTACGACGCCGCTGGGACCGGCTAGGTCGACTCCCCCGACGGTCGACACGTCGACCTACTCCGCTGACGACGTCAACGGCACCGCCGCTACTCATGCGCAGGACGCCGTACGCCGCATGACTCGACTGCTAGAGCTGGTCGGCGAGCTGGAGCCGCGGGTACTGCGCACCGGTGGGCTGGGCTCTCGCGAGACCAAGAAGATCGCCAAGCTGCTCGAGGTCGAACAGTCCGACAGCAACCTCCTGCTGCACGTAGCGGAGTACGCCGGCCTACTCGCTCCGACACGCTCGCACCAACCGATCTGGTTACCGACAACGACGTACGACGAATGGCTCACGGACTCGCTCGAAGAACGGTGGCAGACGATAGCCACGGCGTGGATCGACATGCCGGCGTTGTCCTGGCTAAGCAATGACGGCACCGCAGACTCGCCCCATGCGCTGTCCAACGAGGTAAACCGCGCGGGCGCCGCCGCCACCCGCCGCCGGATGCTGCAGACACTCGCCGGAATCGAAAAATGGTCAACCGCCGACACCGACGCGTTGCTCGAGATCGCCGCGTGGCGCTGGCCACGACGGATGTCCCCGAGCGTAGCGACGACGGCTCACTACGCGATACGGGATGCCGAGTTCCTCGGCATAACAGGCAAACACGCGCTGTCCGCGCCGGGCCGGGCACTCGTCGACGGCGCCGATCCCACGACGGTGACCACGTTGCTCACCGCCACCCTGCCCGCTCCGATCGACTATGTGTTGTTGCAAGCCGACCTCACCGCGATCGCTCCAGGACGCCTCACACCGGAGCTCTCAGACACGATGGCCCAGGTAGCGGACGTCGAGTCGGCCGGCGGCGCGACCGTCTACCGCATCACCGAGGCCACCATCCGCCGCGCGTTGGACTCGGGGATGCCGACCGCTCAGCTGCATGAGTTGTGGGCTACTCACAGCAAGACTCCTGTTCCGCAGGCATTGACCTACCTGATCGACGACATCGGCCGGCGGCACGGCGCCCTG
The DNA here is from genome assembly GCF_003003235.1 of Antricoccus suffuscus. Taxonomy (NCBI): domain Bacteria; kingdom Bacillati; phylum Actinomycetota; class Actinomycetes; order Geodermatophilales; family Antricoccaceae; genus Antricoccus; species Antricoccus suffuscus. The sequence continues at coordinate 89,293 of NZ_PVUE01000021.1, read as the reverse complement.
CGGGCCGGCGGCGCGACGGCGTACCTCCGCTGTGACGACCCGACCACCCTCAACTCGGCGCTCACGAATTCGTCCCTGAGTCACCTGCGGTTACGTCGCCTGGCCCCGACGGTGCTCATCACCGAAGCCGATCCGGCCGATCTCGTCAGTGGACTGCGCGAGGCGGGCTTCATGCCGACCCTGGAAAACGAGCAAGGCGTGGTGACGACGGCACTGGCCGCGCCCGCACGCTCTAAACCGCGGCTCGAACGGCGTACCCACGGCACGACGTTCAACGCCGACGAGTCCGCGGCACTCGTGCGCAACCTCCGCGATGGGGACCGTGTCACCGAGGCAAGTGCCTCCGCGCAAGGTCGGGTCTCATCCGAGCTTCCGGGCGTGACCACTGCGGCGACGCTCTCGCTGTTGCAAAGCGCTGTCAGCCGTGGCGCCGCTCTGAGCCTGGACTACGTCGACGAGTCCGGCACACTGACTACCCGCCTCGTCACCCCCGAACGCGTCGCCGGGGGCTACATGCACGCTCTCGATCACCGCACCCGTGACGAGCGAGTCTTCGCCATCCACCGGATCGTGTCGGTGGCGCTCGCGGTGACCTGATCCATCCATAGACCGCGGCATTCGATCACAGCGTGTCAGCCATGACGCATATCCTTGTAGGTCTGGCACTCATCCACAACGCGCCATAGTTCTACAACGCACCACCTGTCTACAACGCACCACCTGAGGGGTCGCACGTGAACGACGGACCACTGATCGTCCAATCCGACAAGACGCTATTGCTCGAGGTCGACCACCCGCGCTCCACCGAATGCCGCCTCGAGATCGCCGCATTCGCCGAGCTTGAGCGCTCTCCCGAGCACGTGCACACCTATCGCGTCACTCCGCTGGGTCTTTGGAATGCGCGGGCTGCCGGGCACGACGCCGAGAAGGTCGTCGACGCTCTGGTGCGTTTCTCGCGTTACCCGGTGCCCAACGCCCTGCTGGTCGACATCGCCGAGACGATGGATCGTTACGGACGCCTGCAGCTTCAAAAACACCCGTCGCACGGTCTCGTCCTCACCACGACCGACCGCGCCGTACTCCAAGAAATACTGCGGCACAAGAAGATTCGCCCGATGCTCGGAGCTGTCATCGATGAGGACACCGTCGTCGTACACGCCTCCGAACGCGGCCGGCTCAAACAAGCACTGCTCAAGGTCGGCTGGCCGGCGGAGGACTACGCCGGCTACGTCGACGGCGAGGCCCACGAGATCGCGCTGGTGCAGGACGAGTGGCATCTGCGCGACTACCAACAGCAAGCCGTGGATGGATTCTGGGCCGGTGGGTCCGGAGTCGTCGTACTCCCCTGCGGCGCCGGCAAGACGATGGTCGGTGCGGCCGCGATGGCACAGGCCAAGGCAACCACGCTGATCCTCGTCACCAACACCGTCGCCGGCCGGCAGTGGAAGCGCGAACTGATCGAGCGGACGTCGCTGACCGAAGAGGAGATCGGCGAATACTCCGGTGAGCGCAAGGAAATCCGGCCCGTCACGATCGCGACGTACCAGATCATGACGACGCGGCGTAAAGGTCAGTACATCCACCTCGACCTGTTCGACTCACGCGACTGGGGCCTGGTCGTGTACGACGAGGTGCACCTGCTTCCGGCGCCAATCTTCCGGCTTACCGCAGACCTGCAGTCCCGCCGACGACTCGGTCTCACCGCCACGCTGGTCCGCGAAGACGGCCGCGAAGGCGACGTCTTCAGCCTGATCGGGCCCAAGCGGTACGACGCGCCGTGGAAGGACATCGAGGCGCAGGGCTGGATCGCTCCCGCGATCTGCGGCGAGGTGCGCGTGACACTGACCGACAACGAGCGGATGACCTACGCGACCGCTGAGCCTGAGGACCGTTACCGGCTCAGCGCGACCGCACACACCAAGATGCCGGTCGTCAAAAAGCTCATCGAACGACACCGTGACGAGCAGGTGCTCGTCATCGGGGCCTACCTCGACCAGCTCGAGGAGATATCTGAGTATCTCGGCGGCGTACCGATCGTGCAGGGCAAGACGACCAACAAGGAGCGCGAACGGCTCTTCGAAGAGTTCCGCACCGGCGTGGTCAAGACCCTGGTGGTGAGCAAGGTCGCCAACTTTTCCATCGACCTTCCCGAGGCGTCGATCGCGATCCAGATCAGCGGCACGTTCGGCTCCCGGCAGGAGGAGGCCCAGCGGCTGGGACGCATCCTGCGCCCCAAGGCCGACGGCAAGCAGGCGCACTTCTATTCGGTCGTCGCACGCGACACGATCGACGCCGAGTACGCCGCTCACCGCCAACGGTTCCTCGCCGAGCAGGGCTACGCCTACACGATTTCCGACGCTGACGACGTACTCGCCGGTCCGCTACCGGTCATCGACGCGACGAGTGCTGATCGGGACGCCGACGTAGCCGCCGACCTCGGGGCGGAGCTCGACGCACAGGACGAAGAGTGAGCAAGGAGTCCACGCTGCTGTGGGACTCGTGGGTTACCGAGTGCGGCGGCTCCGAAACCTCGAGGGTCGTCTGGACCGACCTGATCAACCGTTGGGGTGAACCGCACCGCGGTTACCACAATCTGCAGCACCTCTTGCACGTGCTCATCGTCATTGACGAGCTCGCGCACGAGGGCGAAGACCTACATGCGGCTCGGCTTGCCGCGTGGTTCCACGATGCCGTGTACGACCCGACGGCAACCGACAACGAGGCCCGCAGCGCCGAGCTCGCCGGCACTGCCCTGGCATCCCTGCACACCGATCCCGCGCTCGTCGACGAAGTCCGCGCACTCATCGTGATGACCGAGACCCACGAGACCGGCGCCGAGGCCAGTCGCGCCAGTCTGCTCATGCACGACGCCGACCTGGCGATCCTCGGGGTACCGGCAGCGCAGTATCTGCGCTATGTCAACGGCGTACGCACCGAATATGCGCACATCCCGGACGATGAGTTCAAGGCTGCTAGAAGCCATATCCTGCAGGGATTCTTGGAACGGGACCGGCTCTATCTGCTGCCGGAGGCGCGGGCGGCGTACGAAGACAACGCGCGCACCAACATCGCTGCCGAGCTGCAGGTCTACCATCGCGACGACCCTGAAGCGGGTCCATCGCTGTTCGGCATCCCGCTCTCATAGTGCCCAACCGCCTCGCTACGGTCGTCACGTGCGCCCATCGCCGAACCTCCGCTTGCCGGCCCTTGTCGACCGCTAATCACGGGCACGAGTGGAAGTAATGGAAACTGAGCAGCAATCTGGGTTGCGCGGCTGGCTGGCCGTCACCGCGATCGGCCTTGGCATCTTCGCCATGGTCACCATCGAAGAGGCACCGATCGGCCTGCTGTCGATGATCGCGGGTGACCTGCGCGCCAGCCCCGGGCTCGTCGGGTTGTCGGTCACGGTGCCCGGGATCGTCGCCGCGTTAGCCGCACCAATGGTGCCCGTTGCGACGCGCAAACTCGACCGGCGGTTTGTACTGACCGCGGCCCTGCTGGTCATGGTCGTCGGCTGCATCGGCTCCTACTTTTCCGGCAGCCTGATCGCCTTGCTGCTGTCGCGGGTGCTGATCGGCCTGAGCCTTGGCGGGTTCTGGTCGCTGGCGGCGGCCGTCGCCGTACGGCATGTCAGTCCGAACCACGCGGCCCGCGCCACTTCTATCGTGTTCAGCGGCGTCTCGGCCGGCATCGTTATCGGCGTACCGCTGAGCACCTGGGTCGGCACGATGCTTGGCTGGCGCCTCTCGTTTCTGCTCATCGCAGCGTTCGGAGCCGTGGTTGCGGCCGCGCTGTTCTTCTTGCTCCCGCCTACCCCACCCCAAAACGCGCTGCGGCCACGGGACCTCCTGCATTCCACGACTCGTTCCGGTGTGCGGTTCGCCGTACTCCTCACCTTCCTGATCGTGACCGCCCAGTTCTTGGCCTACACCTACGCAAGCCCAGGCCTGCAGCAGATGGCGAACGTCGCGCCGGGCGGCATCTCCGCGATGTTGCTCATCTTCGGAGTCGCCGGGCTGGTCGGCAACTTCGCCATTGGCGCCGTCTCCGGACGCCGGCCGAACCTCGCGCTCGCGCTGATCACCGCGGTCACGGGCACGGTCCTCGTGGTATTCCCAGTCGCCGGTACGACGCCAGCCATTGGCGGAGTCCTGATGGCGATCTGGGGACTGTTCGCGGGCGCCGCGTCGGTATCGATCACGACCTGGGTGCTCAAGGTGTCACCGGGATCGGAGGAGATCGCGACGGCGGTAAACAGCTCGATCTTCAACCTCTCGATCGCGCTTGGAGCTCTCGGCGGCGGGGTCGTGGTCGACAACGCAGGCGTCCGGACCGCGTTCGTCGTGGCGGGGGTGGCGATGTACGTCGGGCTGGGCGTCGTGCTCATTGCGGTACGCCGGCGCGTGGTCGAGTCCGCGCAGCGCGTGTAGCGTCGCCCTACCCGCCGACTAGCGCAGGTGCTTGGGTCGCCGCAGGCCGGCCGCACGGAGCCGGCGTACGACGTCCTTCGAGTCGGTAGGCGTAACGCCCCTATCGACGACCATCGACCATCGATCGGCCGGAATGTCGTAGTGGTCGCCATCGAAGCCGCGCCGCGGAATCCCGATGGACCCGGCAAACTGGTGCAGCTCCTCGAACGACGAGTCACTGATCAGATGTGCCCAGAGACGACCGTGCCCCGGCCAGTACGGCTGATCGATAAACAATGACATCGTCTAGTCCGCCCACGCGCCGCGGACGTCCGGCGCACCGAGTCGCGCGGCATCGGCCGTGCGGTCATCCAGCTTCTTCTGCGACTGCCGTTCGGCCTCAACCCGGGCGAAGTAGTGCTCGATCTCGCGTTCGCGCATGGTCTCGTCCCATCCGAGGACCTCGCCGACGATCCGAGCCACTTCGGGAGCGCAGTCGACGCCGCGATGTTCGGTCTCGATAGAGATGCGGGTACGCCGAGTGAGTACGTCGTCCAGATGCAACGCCCCTTCGCGCTCGGCGGCGTACCGGATCTCGGCCTTGAGGTAGCCACCGCTGTCGGGAAGCACCTCGCGCAACGAGGGATCGTCATCGCACAGCGCGAGTACGTCGGCGTACTGGTCGCCGTATCGGCGTAAGAGGTGTTCGATCGTCGGCACCGCAATGCCGCGCTGGACCGCCAGACCGACGCGGGCCCGCCACAGCGACTGGAATTCGTGCGCGCCGAGGACCGGTATCCGTTCGGTGACGGACTTGCCGACCCAGCCAAGGTCCGCGGTCGCGGCGTCGACGGCGTCCTTGGCCATCACGCGGTACGTCGTATATTTGCCGCCCGCGATCAGGGTCAGTCCGGGCGCAGGGCTGACGACCGCGTGTTCGCGCGAAAGCTTCGACGTCGCGTCGGACTCTCCGGACAGCAGCGGCCGCAGACCGGCGTACACACCATCGATGTCACCGCGGTGCAATGGCCGGTCAAGTACCCGGTTGACATGATCGAGCAGGTAGCGAATGTCGTGCGCGCTGGCCGCTGGATGCGCCCGGTCGAGGTCCCAGTCGGTGTCTGTCGTGCCGATGATCCAATGCCGGTCCCATGGGATCACGAACAGCACGCTCTTCTCGGTGCGCAGGATCAGCCCGACATCGCCGTCGATCGCTTCTCGGGGTACGACGAAGTGCACACCTTTCGAGGCGCGTACACGAACTGCGACCCGGCCGCCCACCATTTCACCGATGTCGTCGCTCCACACGCCGGTCGCGGCAATCACTCGGGTGGCGCGTACGTCGATCTCCCTGCTGGACTCCAGGTCACTGACCACCGCACCGACCACCGCACCGGCCTCGTCGCGACGCAGTCGGACAACTCGCGCGCTGCTGACCGCGGCCGCGCCGTACGCCGCCGCGGTGCGCACCAACGACATCGTCAGCCGAGCATCGTCCACCTGTCCGTCGTAATAGCGGATCGCCCCAATGAGCGCATCTGGCTTCAGCGACGGGAAGATTGCGCGGGCTTGGCGGCGGGTGAGGTGTTTGTGCCGGGGCATCTCGCGCGACGTGCCAAGAACGCTGCCGAGCGAGTCGTAAAGCGCGACACCGGCGCCGTAGTAGAACCGCTGCCACACCCGCTTCTCCAATGGCAGCAGGAAAGGCACCGGGCGGACCAGGTGCGGCGCGATCTTGCCCAACAGCAGCCCGCGTTCGCGCAGCGCTTCGCGGACGAGTGGGAAGTCGAGCTGTTCCAGGTAGCGCAGTCCGCCGTGAATGAGTTTGCTCGACCTGCTGGACGTGCCGGCCGCCCAGTCACGCGCCTCGACGATCGCCACGCGCAGCCCACGGGTCGCAGCATCGAGCGCAACGCCGGCCCCGGTCACGCCGCCGCCGATGACGAGCACGTCGAATTGTTCGTGTTCCAGTCGTCTTAGGTCATGCGTGCGCTGCAAGGGATCGAGATTTCCCGAGCGCATATCCGACGACTCCACGCCGCGAGTCTAACGGTCAGTAGAATCCTGTAGTCCGCGCACCGGCGTGGGTGCGAGGTGAAGTATCACGTTAGCGTGGCGATCGAACAAACCACATACTGTTCACCCACACAATATGGAATATTGTTTAATGCCGTTGCGGGCTTGGTCCCGCGACAACTACTCGCCAGCGGGGTGCCCACCCGGCCAACCGCGGCGTCAGGGGGACCAACACCACCGTGCGGGTTCGCCTGTGACACCACCGCTCAAGACGGTAGTGTGCGCAATGCGCACACACTGCCACGTATCACTTGGTCCAGGTCTCAGGTTGGTGAAAATTCCAATGATTGCCCTCCGATGGGCTACCGAAGGGGCCCATTAGTAGACAAAGATTCCACCCTGTCGCAGGCGCGCGCCCGCGACTCATTCAAAGTTGTCACCAATTACACCGGGGATGTTGTCTCCCCTAGATTCCTCTACCGTTAGGGAGGCTCGTGCTAAGTATTAAGGACGTTTCAGTCCGGTACGGACGGTCCGTACAAGCACTTAGAGGCGTCAGTTTCGACGTACCAGAACGCGAGGTTGTGGCCGTTCTCGGCAGCAACGGCGCGGGCAAGTCGACGCTGCTACGCGCAATTTCGGCAACTCTCAAGTTGCATCGTGGCACCATCACCGGTGGCGAGATCACGTTTGAGGGCAAGCGCATCGACAAGATGGACCCGGCCAACATCGTGCTCCAGCGCGTTATGCAGGTGCCCGAGGGTCGGCAGATTTTCGGGCGTATGAGCGTGGATGAGAATCTGCGCGCCGGTGGTCTGTCGGCCGACCCCAAGCGCCGGGAGTCCGCTCGCGACCGCGTCTACACCTTGTTCCCGCGCCTTGCAGAACGCTCCAAGCAGCCGGGGCTACTGCTGTCCGGTGGCGAACAGCAGATGCTCGCTATCGGCCGCGCGTTGATGTGCGAGCCCAAGGTCCTGCTGATGGATGAGCCGTCGCTGGGTCTGGCGCCCCAGTTGGTGACCCGAATCGGCAACATCGTCACCGAGATCAACGAGATGGGCACGGCCGTCGTCCTCGTCGAGCAGAACGCGACCATGGCGCTGCGAGTTGCGCACCGGGCCGTCGTCCTCGAGGTCGGCGAGCTTCAGTTGCAGGGATCTGCGGAGGAGCTTCGTAACTCCGAGGACGTGCAGCACCTCTACCTTGGCGGGCACGCCGAGAGCGCAGAGGACTCCGATGCGGATGCCGTCGCGGCCAAGAAGGCCTCGCATAACCGTCGCGTGCTTGGAGTGTGGAACGGATGACGAAACCAGCAACCTCGGAGCGAAACGTGTCAACCAGCAGCCAACCGGCGGTCGAGCGCACACCACCACCGCCGCTGATCCTTGAAAACGCCACGGTTCGCTTCGGCGGCATCGTGGCGCTCAACGATGTCAGCTTCACTGTGGAGCCCGGCACTATTCACGCGGTCATCGGCCCGAACGGCGCCGGCAAGTCCACCTGCTTCAACGCCATTACCGGCGTCTACAAGCTCGCTTCCGGCAAGATCACCCTCGGTGACACGGTGCTCAGCAACACCCCGCCGCACAAGATCGCCCGCCTAGGTCTAGGCCGTGCGTTCCAGAACCTTGCGCTGTCAGGGACCTCCACGGTGCTCGACAACGTGATGCTCGGGCGCCACTCGCTGATGAAGGGCGGTTTCGCGTCGTACGGCCTGCGGCTGCCCTGGGTCATCAAAACCGAAAACCGGCACCTGCAGCGGGCGGCCGAGATCTGCGACTTCCTCGGCATTTCGCAGCATTTGCACAAGCCGGCTGGCCTGTTGTCGTATGGCGATCAGAAGCGCGTCGACATTGCTCGGGCGCTCGCGTCCGAGCCCAAGGTGCTCATGCTCGACGAGCCCGCCGCCGGCATGAACTCGACCGAGACGGCGGAGATCGCGCAGCTTATCCACGATGTGCGCGACGAGCTGCGGATCTCGATCCTGCTGGTCGAGCACGACATGTCTCTTGTCATGGACGTCGCCGACCACGTCACCGTCCTCGACTTCGGCAAGCGCATCGCCGACGACGTACCGAGCGCGGTCCAGAAGGACCCCGCAGTTATCCGCGCGTACCTCGGGGCACCTGAGGACGAGGTCAACGCCGAAACAAGTGCCGACCAGCCCAAGCACGCAGCTGGAGACGGTCAACTTCCTTCGCTTGACGACAATGGCGCGTCCGAAGCAGCCAAATCGGAGGACTCTCAGTGAGTACATTTTTGCAGGTCTTCATCAACGGGGCTGGCAAGGGCGCGGTCTTCGCGCTGCTCGCACTCGGCTTCGTGATCATCTTCAAGGCGACGGAGGTCATCAACTTCGCGCAGGGCTCGGTTGCCCTTGTCGGTGGCTACATCGTCTTCGTGCTCAAACCGCACACGGGTTGGTGGCTCGCCGCGCTCTCGGGCGTCGTGGCGGCCGCGGTTCTGTCGGTGATCATCGAGCGGGTGCTTGTCGCGAATGCAAAACTCGCCAGTCACGACGCTTTAGCAATTCTGACCATCGGCGTGGACGTCATCTTGCTGACAGAGATCGTCCGAAGGCTGGGCACCGAGGCCGCGCCATTCCTCGGCGACCCGTACGACGCCAGCCCGATTCATCTGGGCGACGTCACGCTGCCGAAGACACAAACCGTCGCATTGATCACGGCCATCGTGCTCATCTCGGTCTTCTTCGCGGCATTCCGCTGGTCCAACTGGGGCGTCGCCATGCGTGCGCAGGCCGAGAACCGCGAGGCCTCCGCGCTGATGGGCATCCGCAGCTCACGCATTACTGCAGGCGCATGGGCTGTCGGCGGCGCGCTCGCCGGCATCGCGGTGCTCTTCATGGCCACGCAGGACTTCTCTGGCGCCGGCTTGTCGGAGGGCACGCACTCCCTCGCGATCTATGCCTTCCCCGCCGCGATCATCGGCGGCATGACTTCGCCGGGCGGCGCTGTCGTCGGTGGCTTCGTCGTTGGTCTCACCGAATCGTTCACCGCGCAGTACATCGATCTGGACTTCTCGAAAGTGTCGGTGTTCATCGTCATGCTTATTGTCTTGATCTTCCGCCCGTCGGGCCTGTTCGGAAAGGTGGAACAGCACCGTGTCTGATCCCACGACAACCTCAACGGTGGTGGACGAGACTCCACCGACCGATCACACTGACGCCACGACGACCGCGGAGGGCCCGGAGAACGCGTCGTACTCGATTCGTCCATCTCGCACGCCGCTCGGACGAATCCTCAAGATCGTCGGCACAATCGTGCTGCTGCTTGTCCTATGCCTGATTCCGCTCTACATGCAGGCCCAGTGGCTGAGTGTCGGCACCTGGATCATGACCGGCGCCGTCGGCGGCATGGGCCTGACCATGCTGCTAGGTCAGGCCGGGCAGCTGTCCTTGGCGAATACGTTCTTCCTCCTCGTAGGTGGCGTTTCGTACGCCGTCTTCGCCGGACCGACCGACGACCCGACCTACGTCGGTTTCGGGTTGCCGCCGCTGCTGGCGCTGATCCTTGCGGTAGCGGTCGCCGGCTTGGCCGGGGCATTGTTCTCCCCGATCTCCGGTCGTCTCTCAGGTATCTATCTCGGTGTCGCATCGCTGGCGCTGGTGTTCCTGGGCTTCTGGCTCGGGCGCGTCCTACCGGCGCTCGCCGGCTCCACTTCGTCGGGCCGCTCCCCTGTCCAGTTCGGGATCGGTGGGCTGAAAGTTGACCCACCAGAGCCGATCATCGTGCTGCTGGGTACGCCCCTCGGCAAGGACGAGCGCAAGTGGTATCTGTTCTTGATCCTGACGATCATCGCCTACCTGCTGGCTCGGGGCGCTCTCAAGGGCCGCACCGGCCGTGCATGGCGCGCCGTCCGCGACAATGAGGCGGCCGCGACCGTACTCGGCGTCTCGGTCGTCTGGTCCAAGGCCAGCGCGTTTACCATCTCATCGATGTACTGCGGCCTGGCCGGCGTCATGACGATCTGGTGGTACAGCCTCATGAAGCCTGACGAGTCCGAGTTCGGGACCTTTGGCGTCACTCAGGCCATTGCGTTCTTGGCGATGATCGTCATCGGCGGACTTGGATCACTTGTCGGATCGATCGCCGGATCGTTCGTGGTGTTCGGTATGCCCCTGATCCTGTCGCTGCTCACGCAGGGCGGATCCGGCGGCGTCCAGAGTGGCACGGCGTTCTCGCCTATCGTGATCACCAATCTGGTGTATGGCGCGCTCGTCGTACTGATCATGATGTTCGAACCACGTGGTCTGGCCGGCATCGGCAACCGCATCCTGGGCATCTTCAAGAAGTAGGCTCAGACCTCACGCAGTAAAAAGTCCGCCCGCCTCGCAATTCGCGAGGCGGGCGGACTTTTTGTTGTCGCCATTTCGGCGCACTGGCCAGGACCTGGAGATTGCATATCCTTTACTCTTTTATTTACCGAAACTAATTACTATTTCATTAGTTAAGCAAAACATTCTTCGGTCGACCCTGCTCACGCGTCTCTACAATTCTTAACATCTAACTCACTTGGGTCACAATTCGATTCTTCTCGTCCAATTTCTATTCCGTCCGACCGATTCACATGTCAGGATCTCTGATAATCAGTTCCGTGCCGGGGGCGTTCGACGCGCGCCGGTTAACTCACAGAGGGGATCCCGGGACCTATGCACAAGATCAACCGTGCAGTTCTAGCAGGGCTCATCGCGCTCACGCTTCCGCTGGCCGCGTGCAGTACAAAAGGCGGGTCGTCGGGCGCGGCCAAGTCCGGCGCGGGCGGCGTCAAGACCGACTACGGCGTGACCGATAAAGACATCACCCTCGGCGTCATGACCGATGCCTCGGGCGTCTTCAAGATCACCGGCGTCAACCTCACCCAGGGCAACCAGCTGTGGGCCGACGACGTCAACGCAGCAGGAGGCATTTGCGGTCGGCAGATCAAACTCGACGTCCGGGACAACGGCTATCAGGCCGACAAGGCCGTCACGCTCTACGCCGCGATGAAGGACAACACAGCCGGAATGCTGCAGCTTCTAGGATCACCGATCCTCGCCGCGCTGAAGAGCACCATCACGAGTGACAACATGCTCTCCATTCCAGCCTCGTGGGCGTCGTCCAACCTCGACAGCCCAGCGGTGCTGATGGTGGGCGCGACGTATGACATCGAGATCATCAACGGCCTTTCGTACCTGCTCAAACAAGGTTTGATCAAGGAAGGCGACAAGATCGGTCATATCTATATCGACTCCGAGTATGGCCAGGGCGGACTTGTCGGCTCTCAGGCATTCGCGAAGGAGCACAACATGACCGACATTCCCCTGAAGGTCACCGGCACCGACAACGACATGACGGCGGCGGTCACCAGCCTCAAGAGCCAGGGAGTATCGGCGATTGTGACCACCACCGGACCGGCACAGCTCGGCTCGGTAGCGACTCAGATGGCCGCGCAAGGGATCGGCAACCTTCCATTGCTGGGCAACAACCCGACCTGGGCCTCGAATCTCCTGGATACGCCCGCGAAAGACGCGCTCGGCAACTATTACCGCGTTACGTCGATTGTGCCTTACTCCTCTGAGGTGCCGCTCGCGCAGAAGATCGCCAAAGAATACGAGGCGAAATACACCGACCCACCGAACGACGCCATCGACTTCGGCTACGCTTCGTCGTTGGCCTACCAGGCAGTGCTCGAAAAGGCCTGCAAGAACAAAGACCTGACGCGCGCCGGCATTGTCAAGGCGGCGTCCCAGGTCAAGGTCGACACGGAAGGAATGACCGCCCCGCTCGATTTCTCGAAGCCCGGTCAACCCTCGACTCGATCGACTGTTGTCGAGCAGGCGGATGCATCCCAGAAGGGCGGCCTGAAGATCGTCCAGCAACTCACCGAGTCCAAAGAGGCCAAGGACTACAAGATCGGCGGATAACCCATCCCACCCGGGACCGGCAGATAAGAACCGACATGCCGAGGCCGGTACCGTGAGGGACCGCACCAAACGAGCCGCTCGCTTCCACCTTTCGGGAGCGAGCGGTTTCGTATTCGCTCTCTCATCGTCACATTTACCAAAAGGTTACAAAATTGGTCAGTTGACCAATATTCTATTTACCATGGTCCTCGGCTCGGCAGGCGCGAATGTTCGAGGAGTTCAGCAGCGGGCGCGCTCGTAGCCCTTCTCAAGAATATAAGCAAAAGCGAGCACTCCGGGTCGAACAACAATTTAGCCGACCTAAGTGAATGCCCGCACTGAAGTGTTCGAGATATGACAGCTACCCGCTTAGCGCCGATTTAACAACCGTAACGATTCGGATTTCCAGCACTAATCGCCTTTCGACGACGATCGAGTAGTGCAACCTTTGACCTCTACCCCGTTACTGCTGAGGCACCGAGATCCGCGCGCCTCACAATGAGAAAGCTGGACAGCTTCATGCGCAAACTCAATTTTGCAATCATCGGCGGCGCACTCGCACTCACGCTCACGATGTCCGCTTGTAGCACCAAAGGCGGCTCATCCGGCGAAGCGAAGACTGGATCGGGTGGCGTCAAGACCGACTTCGGCATCACCAACAAAGACATCACTCTCGGCGTCATGACTGATACGTCGGGCGTGTTCAAGCTTTTGGGTATCGGCATCACCGACGGAAACCAGATCTGGGCCGACGAGGTGAACGCTGCCGGTGGCATCTGTGGACGTCAAGTCAAACTTGAGGTCCGCGATAACGGCTACAAGGCCGACAAGGCCGTCACCCTTTACGCCGGCATGAAAGACGACATAGCAGGAATGGTCCAGCTGCTCGGCTCGCCTATTCTCGCCGCGTTGAAGAGTTCCATCACGAGCGACAACATGCTGTCCATCCCCTCGTCCTGGGCCTCAACCAACCTCGATAGTCCCGCGGTCATGATGGTCGGCGCGACGTACGACGTCGAGATCATCAATGGCATGTCCTATCTGCAGAAGCAGGGCAAGATCAAAGACGGCGAGAAGATCGGCCATATCTACATCGACTCCGAATACGGCAAGGGCGGCCTATTGGGCTCGCAGGCCTACGCGAAGGACCACAATATGACGGTCGTTCCGGTCGCGGTAGCCGGCACGGATTCGGATATGTCCTCGGCCGTCACCAGCCTTAAAAGCCAGGGCGTGAGCGCCATCGTGCTGACCACGACGCCCGCGCAGATGAGCTCGGTCGCTACCCAGATGGCTGCCCAGGGAATGGCAGACATGCCGATCCTCGGCAGCAATCCGACCTTCGACCCGGTTCTGCTCAACACGCCCGCGAAAGACGCGCTCGCGCACTTCTACCGCGTCAGCTCAATTGCGCCGTTCTCGTCGGACAAGCCGGCCGCGCAGAAGGTCGCCAAGGCGTACGAGGCCAAATACACCGATGCGCCGAACGACGGCGTTGACTTCGGCTACGCGTCGGGTCTTGCCTACCAGACAGTGCTGGAGAAGGCGTGCAAGGACAAAGACATGACCCGCAAGGGTCTCGTAGAGGCATCAGCGAAGGTCAAGATCGACACCCAAGATCTGACGGCGCCACTCGATTTCTCCAAGCCCGGTCAACCGTCCACTCGATCGACCTATATCGAGCAGGTGGATCCGGCGGCCAAGGGCGGGCTGAAGATTGTCGACGAGCTAAACGAGTCGAAGGAAGCGAAGAATTATAAGGCCCCGCTGCAGAAGTAGCGAGACCTCGGCGAACCAACTCGCCACGAGCACAAGAAAGATTCGCCCCGGCAAAGCCGAGGGCGAATCTTTCTTTATGTCCACCTAATGGCGTCGCCGATTATTGTCACGCCGAATCAATTCCATACCCAAATTTTACAATAATGAGAGCAGCCGCGAATTTTGATTGCCGGAAGGTCACGATTCGGCAGAGTTGCTCGAAGTCACTTCCGCATAGCCCAATGCGGTGTCAAGATTCACGTTATTGCTTGCAGCTTGGGGAGCCGCAATTGCAGCCCCATTACTTGAACAGGGTGGACGTTTAATGCGTAAAAAGAGTCGCGCCATCATTATTGGCGTCGTAGCACTCACAATGTCGCTCGCGGCTTGTAGCACTAAAGCCGCGAGTAGCGGGTCTTCGAGCAGCGGAGGGGTCAAGACCGACAATGGCGTCACCGACAAGACGATCACGCTCGGGGTGCAGACTGACGAGTCTGCAGTTTTCAAGGAGATCGGGCTCGGCCTGACTCGCGGCAACCAGATGTGGGCCGACGACGTCAATGCCTCCGGAGGCATCTGCGGACGCCAGATCAAGATCGACGTCCGCGACAACGGTTATGACGCCGCCAAGGCCGTCACCCTCTATGCCGCGATGAAGGACAACGTCGCGGCCATGATTCAGCTTCTCGGCTCGCCAATCATGGCGGCGCTCAAGAGCCAGCTCGCCAGCGACAACATGCTGGCAATTCCAGCCTCGCAGGCAGCGACCAACCTCGACCTCCCGACCGCCATGATGGTCGGCACCACCTACGACGTCGAAATGATCAACGGACTGTCCTACTTGAAGAAGATCGGCAAGATCAAGGACGGCGACAAACTCGGCCACATCTACATCGAGGGCGAGTATGGACAGAGCGGCCTCAACGGATCAGAGGCCTACGCTAAGAAGAACAACATGACCGTGATCGGAATCAAGGTCGGACCCACAGACGCCGATATGTCCGCGGCCGTCACCAAACTCAAGAGCGAAGGCGTCAACGCCGTACTGCTGACCACCACCGGAGCTCAGCTCGGCTCGACCGCAACTCAGATGGCCGCCCAAGGGATGGGAGCCCTGCCCATCATGGGTAATAACCCGACCTACGCCACGACGCTAGTCAAGTCGCCGGCCATGAGCGCGCTAGGCAATTACTACCGGTCTATCAGCATCCTGCCGTATGGCGCCGACAACCCAGAGGCGCAGAAACTCGTCAAGGAGTTCGACAAGAAATACCCCGGCCAGGAGCCGAACGATGACATCAACGCCGGCTACACCTACGGCCTCACCATGCAGACGGTGCTTGAGAAAGCGTGCAAGGACAAAGACCTGACACGCGCCGGCATCGTGAAGGCGTCGAAGGGTGTCAAAGTCGACACCAAGGGCCTGGCCGGCAGTGAGCCATTGGACTTCTCGCATCCGGGTAAGGCGTCCACCATCTCAGACGTGATCGAGCAGATCGACCCCAGTGTCGTCGGCTACCTCAAGGTGATCCAGCCATTTGCCTCCTCGGATGAGGCCAAGGTCTACAAGAGCCCACTGAATAAGTAACGAGAATCTAACGAGACAAGGCAGCACTAGGAGACAAGGCAGCACTAGGAGACAAGGCAGCACAAGCAGTCAGCACAAGAGCGGCCCCGGTTGCAGCGGCAATCGGGGCCGCTCTTGTGCTTGCGCCATTCCACCCAAACTCCATTTACAAACATGGTTTTAACATTGTTTGTATTCGCACCCAGATTTCGATTGCCAGTTGGTCACGATTCAGACGAATCATCGGAAGGTTGCTTTCGTGGTGCCTATCTGGATGCCAAGATTCACGTTGTTGCTTGCAGCTGGGGGGCGCAGTCGCACCCTCCTACCTCGAACAGAGCGGACGTTGAATGCATAAAAAGAATCGCGCCATCATTATCGGCATGTTAGCGCTGTCTATGTCGCTTGCGGCATGCAGCACCAAGGCCGCCAGCAGCGGATCCACGAGCAGCGGGGGTGTCAAAACCGATAACGGCGTCACCGACAAGACGATCACGCTCGGGGTGCAAACCGACGAGTCCGGCGTCTTCAAGGAGATCGGTCTGGGCCTGACCCACGGCAACCAGATGTGGGCCGACGACGTCAACGCCTCCGGAGGCATCTGCGGTCGCCAGGTCAAGATCGACGTCCGCGACAACGGCTACGCCTCAGATAAGGCCGTGACGCTTTATGCGGCCCAGAAGGACAATGTCGCGGCGATGATCCAGCTCCTCGGCTCGCCCGTCATCGCGGCTCTGAAGGGCCAGCTGGAGAGCGACAACATGCTCGCGATTCCGGCCTCTCAGGCCGCGACCAACCTCGACCTCCCAACCATCATGATGGTCGGACCGTCGTACGACGTCGAGATGATCAACGGCATGGCGTACGTCCAGAAGGAAGGCAAGATCAAGGACGGCGACAAGCTGGGCATGATCTACATTGAGGGCGAATACGGCGCGAGCGGTCTCAACGGCGCGCAGTACTACGCCAAGAAGCACAACCAGACAATCGTGCCGATCAAGGTAGGCCCCACGGATGCCGACATGTCCTCGGCCGTCACGAAGCTCAAGAGCGAAGGCGTCCAGGCGGTCCTGCTGACTACGACCGGCGCGCAGCTCGGCTCAACGGCGACCCAGATGGCCGCCCAAGGGATGGGAGCCCTGCCCATCGTTGGCAACAACCCGACCTACGCCACTACCCTGGTCAAGTCGCCGGCCATGGCGGCGCTCGGTAACTACTACCGGTCGGTCGGCGCGCTGCCCTACAACGCCGACAGCCCCGAGGCGCAAAAACTTGTCAAGGAGTTCGACAAGAAGTACCCGGGCGAGACTCCCAACGATGACATCAACATCGGCTACGTCTTCGGCATGGTGATGCAGACCGTGCTCCAGAAGGCCTGCGACAACAAGGACCTCACCCGAGCCGGAATCGTCAAGGCCTCGAAGGGCGTCAAGGTCGACACCAAGGGCCTGGCCGGCACTCTTGACTACACCCATCCGGGCAAACTTGCCTCGAGCGAAACCGTGATCGAGCAGATCGACCCGAGCCTGCTGGGATACCTCAAGGTCGTCGCCCCGTTCACGTCGTACCCGGACGCCAAGGACTACAAGAGCCCGCTCAACAAATAGTCCGCGCCTGCACCATCAAACAAAGGCCCCTTCTTTTCCATGCAACGGAAAGGAGGGGCCTTTGCGTGCGCTCGCGCACCATTGTTTGGGCTACGTAACGATTCGGCCATATTGGCCGTGCGCCGTTGCCAGGACCACCGTCAATCGCCAGACTCTGAATTCGTGTGCATTTGCGTCCCGCGGTGCACATTGAACTTAGGCTCTCTGAGAGGTAATGGATGTCGAAGCGAAACCGCGTGTTTCTGACCGGCCTGCTGGCAACGGCCGTCGTACTGTCCGGATGTAGCACCAAAGGAGGAGGCTCGGGCGAGGCGAAGACCGGTTCCGATGGTGTCAAGACCGACATCGGCGTCACCGATAAGACGATCTCGCTGGGAGTCATGACCGACCTGTCCGGTCCATTCAAGGTCAACAGCCTGCCGGTCACCTACGGCAACCAGATGTGGGCCGACGACGTCAACGCCGCGGGCGGGATCTGTGGACGCAATATCAAGGTCGAGGTTCGCGACACCGCCCAGCAGGCCGACAAGGCCGTCGCACTGTATCCCGAGCTCGAGCCCAAGGTACTGGGCATCATGCAGCTGACCGGCTCGCCGATTCTCGCCGCTCTGAAGTCCAACATTAAGTCGGACAACATGCTCACCCTGCCGACCTCGTGGGCATCGACCAACCTCGACGCGCCGCAGGTGTTCATGATCGGCTCGACGTACGACATCGACATGATGAACGGCCTCAACTTCCTCAAGGACCAGGGCAAGATCCAAGACGGCGACAAGATCGGCCACATCTACGTCGACTCGGAATTCGGCAAGGGCGGCCTCCTTGGCTCGGAATACTGGGGCAAACAGCACGGCTCAGAGATCGTGGGCGTGAAGGTGACGGCCGAAGACAAGGACATGTCCTCGGCAGTCACCCAGCTCAAAAGCCAGGGCGTCAAGGCGATCCTCATGTCACTGTCCCCAAGTCCGGCCGCCTCAGTCGCCACCCAAGCCCAGGCACAGGGGCTCCAAGTACCGCTGATGTTCTCGAGCGTGTCCTTCGACCCGACTCTTCTCGACACTCCGGCGAAGGACGCGCTGCTGAACGGCAACACCTTCCGCGTGTCCAGCATCCTGCCAGCTTCTGCCGACAACCCAACGGTCCAAAAGATCATGCAGGAGTACGACGCCACCGGCCACAAGGAAATCAAGAGCGACTCGATCGTCACCGGCTACATGCATGGGTTGGCATGGCAGGGCGTGCTTGAGCAGGCGTGCAAGGACAAAGATCTGACCCGCGCAGGCATCATGGCCGCGAAGAAGAAGTCGAAGGTGAACACCCAAGGCCTCAGCGGCAAGCTTGACTTCAGCCAGGAAGGCTCGCCGTCCAGCCGCGAGACCCTTGTCGAGGCGCCCAGCTTCGACACGGTCGGCCGGCTGACCGTCGTTCAGCCGTTCAAGGAGTCCGAGGACGCCAAGAAATACAAGGCACCTCACCAGAAGTAGCACGTCACTACATTTTCAGTACGCCGCGGCCGCGCCCTCTTGGGCGCGGCCGTCGCGCTTTGCACGGTCAAGATCTACAAGAACATAACGTTTAAGCCACTTGGCACACCTCGGAACGCCGATCAGTGAAGGATGAAGGCCAGCCGAGCTCACAGCAACTACACGCGCGTGAGTTTTCGGTCAGGGGCGGCGCCTGGTTGCGGGCGGGCCAATACGGGGCAATCAACGTGGTCGCTCCATCCTTGATGACAGCCGCGCGCTGCGCGGCGGACCGAAAGTGAGCTATGACCAACAAATCCACACGCTGGGCCGTCAGCATCTCCATGGCATTGGCGCTCGCAGTCACCGGCTGCAGCACCAAGGGCGGGAGCAGCAACGAGACCAAGACCGACGATTCTGGTGTCAAGACGGGGGTAGGCGTCACCGACGACACAATTAGCATCGGCGTACTCACCGACCAGACCGGCGTCTTCAAGACCGTCGCCACCGGCTTCGCCCGGGGTAACGAAGTCTGGGCCGACGAGGTCAACGCCGCCGGCGGCATCTGCGGGCGAGACATCAAACTGGAGGTGCGTGACACCGGGTACGCCGCGGACAAGGCCGTCGCGCTCTATCCCGAGGTCAAGGACAAGGTCCTGGGCGTCATGCAGTTGGTCGGATCCCCAATCCTGGCAGCACTCAAGTCGCAGATCACCAGCGACAAGATTGTCACCATCCCGATGTCATGGGCATCGACCAACCTCGACAGCGAGGCGGTCATGATGCTCGGTGCGACGTACGACGTCGAGATGATCAACGGCCTGGGCTACCTCAAGGACGAGGGCATCATCGCCAAGGGCGACAAGATCGGCCACATCTACATCGACTCAGAGTATGGCCAGGGTGGCTTGCTCGGCTCGAAACACTTCACGAAGCAAAACGACATGGAACTGGTCGACGTCAAGGTCACCGCTTCCGACGCGGACATGACTGCCGCTGTTACGCAACTCAAGTCCGCAGGGGTGAAGGCAATCGCGATCACGCTCGCGCCTGCCGCCGCCTCGTCGGTTCTGACGCAGGATGCTGCGCAAGGTCTCAACGTGCCGGTTATCGGTAACAATCCGGCGTTCGACGTCACGCTCTTGAGCACTCCGGCAAAGAGCGCCTTCGAAGAGCTGTTCTACCGTGTCACCGGGGTCGTCCCGTGGAATGCGGACGGCAACGAGACGGCGCAGAAGATCGCGACCGAATATGAGGCGAAGTACCAGGAAGGTCAGAGCGACAACGTCAACATGGGCTACCTGTCCGGCGTCGCGTACCAGGCTCTCCTGGAGAAGGCCTGCGACAACAAGGACCTCACTCGCGACGGCATGATCAAGGCGTTGAGCGAGACCAAGGTGGACTCGAAGGGCGTCGGCGCGGACATGGACTTCTCCAAGCCGGGTCAACCTTCCGCGCGTGAGTCGATCATCGTTCGGCCGGACTCGTCGGTCGTCGGCGGGCTCGTCGTCGTGCAGGAGTCCAAGGCATCGGACGAAGCCAAGAGCTACAAGACTCCGCTTCAGAAGTAGCACACCGCAGAAGATCGCCTGTCCCGCCTCGTGCGGGGCAGGCGATTTTTTATCGTCCGCCACGCGCGCAATGCGCACAACTTTTGAACATCTGCTGGCACTTAACAACGAACAGATAACAGCAGCCGAAAGTCATCACTCCCGCTCCTCAGTGTGGTGTACATCTCTACAGGATCTATTCACTCAAGCGGGGAGCACTCCATGCGTAAGTCCACCTCCATCATTGCCGCGAGCTTGGTAGCTCTCGGCCTCGTCGCCAGCGGATGCTCGACGAAAGGCGGAAAATCGCAGCAACAGTCAACCGACGATTCGGGAGTGAAGACCGACTACGGCGTCACCGACAGCAAGATCACGCTCGGCGCGATGACCGACAACAGCGGCGTGTTCAAGGTCATCGGCCTCGACATCACCCACGGCAACCAGCTGTGGGCCGACGAAGTCAACGCCGCCGGCGGCATCTGCGGTCGGGATATCGAAATCCTCACGCGCGATCATGGCTATGCCGCGGACAAAGCCGTCACGCAGTACGCCGAGATCAAGGACAAGGTCGCCGGAATGGTGCAGATGCTCGGGTCACCTGTCGTCTCTGCGCTGAAGCCCCAAGTCGTCAGCGACAATATCCTCACTGTGCCGGCGTCCTACACCTCGCACATCCTCGACTCACCACAGGTGCTGATGGTCGGCGCGACGTACGACCTCGAAATGATCAACGGACTCGCCTGGCTGCAAGGACAAGGCATGATCAAGGACGGCGACAAGATCGGCCACATCTTCGTCGACAGCGAGTACGGCGCATCCGGGCGGGAAGGATCCGCGTTCTACGCGAAGCAGCACAACCTGAACGTCGTCGAGATCAAGGTGACCGCGAGCGACGTGGACATGGCCGCATCGGTGACCAAACTCAAGGGCGAGGGCGTCTCGGCCATCGCCATGACCACCACCCCGAAGGCCATGGCATCGATCTCGTTGCAGAACGTCGCCCAAGGTCTCAATGTCCAGTTGATTGGCAACTCCCCCACATGGGACCCCACATTGCTTGGTACGCCGGCGAAGGAGTCGTTCGTCAACTACCATCGGGCGACCTCGTGGGCAAACTTTGGCGCTGATATCCCAGCCGTAGCTGACCTGAAGGCACTATATGAAGGCAAGTTCACCGAACCGGGTTCGAGCAGCGTGACGTCGGGCTACGCCGCAGGTCTGGCGTTCGGCGCGATCCTGAAGAAGGCCTGCGACGACAAGGATCTAACCCGCGATGGCATCGTCAAGGCAGCCAGCAACGTCAAGGTCGACACGAAGGGGCTGATGGGCAAGCTCGACTTCTCCAAGCCGGGTACGCCGGGTACCCGCGAGTCGTTCATCATGGGCGTCGACTTGAACTCGCCCGACGGCGACGTCATAGTCGCCGATCTCAAAGCCTCTAAAGACGCCCTCGCACAGAAACTCCCCTACGAGAAGTAGCCAGACTGCATGGACGCCGAGCGCGCCGTCGGCTCGCTCGGCGTCCAGGGCGGCCTAGACCTGACGCGCACTTAACAATTGTTCAGAACTAGTATGGAGCATTCCGCGGGCTGATTTTCAGCCAACGCGCTCTCTACTAAACTCTGGAAGGTTTTGTTTTTGCATGCGTAGAACCAATCGTGCCCTGGTCACCGGGGCGCTCGCACTCGCCGTCGTACTCGCCGGCTGCTCAACCAAAGGTGGCGCAGCCACCGAAGCCAAGACTGACTCCAACGGCGTGAAGTACGACGTAGGGGTCACGGACTCGAAGATCAGCGTCGGCGTACTCACCGACAACACCGCAAACTTCAAGAACACCGGCCTCGGCACGGTTCACGGCAACGAACTGTGGGCTGATGAGGTCAACGCGTCCGGCGGCATTTGTGGTCGGCAGATCAAACTCGAGGTCCGCGACTACGCCTACAAGACCGAGAAGGCGATCACGGCGTACGGCGAACTCAAAAGCAAGGTGCTTGGATACGTACAACTGCTTGGCTCGGGTGCGCTCGCCGCGCTGAAGCAAGACCTCGTCACCGACAAGATCATGGCCGTGCCCGCATCGTGGAATTCGCACTACCTCGCCGAGGAGACGATCCTGATGACCGGTACGCCGTACGACGTCGAGCTCATCAACGGCATGGCCTGGATGATGGAGCAGGGCATGATCAAGAAGGGCGACACCGTCGGGCATCTCTACACCGACGGGGAGTACGGCGGCAATGCCCTCGAAGGGTCGACTTGGTACGCCAAGAAGCACGGCATCGACCTCGTCGAAGCCAAGATCACCGCGGCCGACGTCGACATGGGCGCCTCGATCACCAGCCTGAAGTCCAAGAATGTCACGGCAATCTTGCTGACCACGGCACCGCAGGCAACCGCGTCGGCGCTCTCGCAGGCACAGGCGCAGGGCATGGACATTCCGTTCATGGGCAACTATCCGACCTTCGACCCGCTGGTGCTCAATACACCCGCGAAGTCGGCCTTCGACAAGTTCTACCGGGTCGCGTCGTTCACGCCGTACTCCGCGCAGACCCCCGAGGCACAGACCCTGCGTACCGCGTTCGAGGCTAAGTTCACCGACGTGCCAAACAGTGGCGTCGTTTCCGGATACGCCGCAGGCAAAGCATTCGGCGCCGTACTGACCGAGGCGTGCAAGGCGAAGGACCTCACCCGTCAGGGCATGCTCGAGGCTAAGTCTTCGGTGAAGAGCGTCAACACCAATGGCATGACCGCGACGCTCAGCTACGACAAGGCCGGTCAACCGTCCACGCGGGAAAACTACGTGCAGAAGGTCGACCCGACCAAGATCGACGGGGTCACCGTCGTCGAGCAACTGCACGCGTCCAAGGACGCCGAGGATTACGAGGTCCCGGCGCAGAAATAGCGACCCGATCTGCACGAGGATGCCGCCCCACCAACGGTGGGGCGGCATTCGTGCATTCGCGGCCGCATTTGACGGTAATCACACATGGCCAACCGCACATCCCTGGCGGCGCCCATGGCTTGCTATTGGTAGTCGGGTAGGCCAGGATCATCACCGAATATATAGAAAATAAACACCGGCGGCCACGTTTGCGCATCTTCGAACCTGCTGACCGTGCCGGGGAATTTAGAGGACAAAAGCATGGCATTGAAGCTAAATCGTGCGCTGGTAGCGGGATCGGCGATCCTCGCGTTGGTGGTGACCGGCTGCAGCACTAAGGGCGGCGGCGACAACGCGGCGAAGACCGATGACAAAGGCGTCAAGACCGACTTCGGCATCACTGACAAAGAGATCAGCCTCGGCGCGATTACGGACGCCAGCGGCGTACTCAAGGCCTACGGCCTGGCCGTCACGCATGGCAACCAGATGTGGGCAGACGACTTCAACGCGAGCGGCGGCGCCTGCGGGCGCACCGTAAAGATCGAGGTCCGCGATTCGGCATATAAGGCCGATAAGGCCGTTCCGCTCTACGCCGAGCTCAAGGACAAGGTCGCCGGTTATCTGCAGATCTTCGGTTCGGCCTCGCTCGCGGCACTGAAGGGCAGCTTCACCTCCGACAACGCGATCGTCACCTCGAGCACCACGGCGTCGGTCAACCTGGACAACCCCGAACTGCTGATGACCGGCACGTCGCACGACATCGACACCATCAACGGGCTCGCCTACCTACAGAAGGCCGGCATGCTCGCCGACGGAGACAAGGTCGGCATGGTGGCGATCGACTCCGAGTACGGCCTCAACGCAATCGCCGGCGCGGAGTACTACGCCAAGAAGCACGACCTCGAGCTCGACTCGGTCAAGCTCAGCGCGACCGAGAGCGACATGTCCTCGGCCGTCACCAAGATGAAGAGCTCGGGCGTCAAGGTCATCCTCGCTGCTGTGGCGCCCAAGGCGATGGGTTCGATCCTCACGCAAGCACAAGCACAGGGTCTGGACATCCCCATCATGGGCAACGGTCCGTCGTTCGAGCCGCAGTTGCTGGGTACGCCGGCCGCGTCGGCCATGGGCAACTACTACCGCTCCGTTGGCATGGCGCCGTACGGCGCGGAGGGTGCGCTGGCGCAGAAGATCGCGACCGAGTACCCGACGAAGTTCCAGGACGAGCCGAGCGACCAGGTCAACTTTGGCTACGTCGAAGGGCTTGTCTGGGGAGCGATCCTTAAGGAGGCGTGCGACAGCAAGGACATGACGCGCGACGGGCTGATCGCCGCCAGCAAGAAGATCGATGTCGACACGCAGGGTCTGACGCCGAAACTGGACTACTCCACCGAGGGTGTGCCGCCGTCCCGTGAGGGCTACATCGTCGTACCGGATGCTTCCATCCCGGGTGGCCTGAAGGCTCTCGAATCGCACTATATGTCCAAAGAGGCCAAGGACTACAAGGCGCCGCTGCAGAAGTAGCGTTCGTCAACGACAAAACGTCATTTACCTGCCCAAGGGCAACCGCTCGACGGGCTCGTAGCGCGGCCCTCGATCACCTGAACTACGCAGATAGGACCGCATCACCACAATCTCGGTGGCCTGCCACGACGGTCCGGCGTACGACGACAGTTCCAGGACGGCGCCGGTCAGCTCGGCCGGCTCGCGGCTGCGCGCCAGCGTCACATGTGGCTGCTGCTGGGGGCCGGCGAGGGCGGTGAACCCGTCCCGGTCGCCGGCGACATCGGCGTACAGCACCTTCGCCGACCAGTCATACGGAAACGTCCCGGCGCCCTGCAGGTTGAAGTCCAGCGGGCCGGACTGCGACGCGCGGCCGGCCCAGTGATCGATCTGCCGATCGGTCTCGTGCGGGCCGCACTCGCCGAGGAAGCGGACGGTTAGGTGATAGTTCTGCGGCGCCACCCAACGCAGGTCCGGTCGCGCGGTGCTGAGCACATCGAGATGCTCATGTAGGTGAGTGACGACGTCGTCGGGCAACAAGATAGCGACAAATAACCGGGCCATAGCACCGGAGGCTACCAACTGCCACCGACGTGCGCTGTCCCCCTAGCGCTGCCAGGGAGCAACCACAAAAGGCGGGCCCGACCATGTCGGACCCGCCTTTGCGGTAGAGCGTTGTGCGGACGAGGCTTAGAAGCCCACGTCTTTAGAAGCCCATGTCTCTAGAAGCCCATGTCTCCCATGCCGCCGTCGCCACCTGGCATCGCCGGGGCAGCCTTTTCGGGCTTGTCCGCGACTACCGCTTCGGTGGTGAGGAACAGCGCGGCGATCGAGGCAGCGTTCTGCAGTGCCGAACGCGTCACCTTGACCGGCTCCATGATGCCCGTAGCAACCATGTCGACGTACTCGCCGGTGGCCGCATTGAGGCCGTGGCCGACCTTGAGACCCTTGACCTTCTCGACGACAACTCCGCCTTCGAGGCCGGCGTTGACGGCGATCTGCTTCAGGGGGGCTTCCAGCGCAGTCTTGACGATCTGAGCACCTGTGGCCTCGTCACCTTCAAGGTTGAGCTTGTCGAAGGCCTTGAGCGAAGCGTTGATCAGCGCGACACCGCCACCGGCGATGATGCCCTCTTCAACGGCAGCCTTCGCGTTGCGGACTGCGTCCTCAATGCGGTGCTTGCGCTCCTTGAGCTCGACCTCCGTAGCGGCGCCGGCCTTGATGACAGCAACGCCGCCGGCGAGCTTCGCCAGGCGCTCCTGCAGCTTCTCGCGGTCGTAGTCCGAGTCAGAGTTCTCGATCTCGCCACGGATCTGGGCGACACGGCCATTGATCTGGTCGGTCTCGCCAGCACCCTCGACGACGGTGGTCTCGTCCTTGGTGATGACGACCTTGCGCGCCTTGCCGAGCAGTTCGAGTCCAGCAGACTCGAGCGACAACCCGACGGTCTCGCTGATGACCTGGCCACCGGTGAGGATCGCGATGTCCTGCAGCATGGCCTTGCGGCGGTCGCCGAAGCCCGGAGCCTTGACGGCGGCGGACTTGAACGTGCCGCGGATCTTGTTGACGACGAGGGTCGAGAGCGCTTCGCCTTCGACATCCTCGGCGATGATCGCCAGCGGCTTGCCCGACTGCATGACCTTCTCCAACAGCGGGAGAAGATCCTTGACGTTGGAGATCTTGCCTTCGACGATCAGGATGTACGGATCGTCGAGGACGGCTTCCATACGATCGGGATCGGTCACGAAGTAACCGGAGATGTAGCCCTTGTCGAAGCGCATACCCTCAGTGAGCTCAAGCTCGAGGCCGAAGGTGTTGCTCTCCTCGACGGTGATGACACCTTCCTTGCCGACCTTGTCCATTGCCTCGGCGATGAGCTCGCCAATGGCCGGGTCAGCGGCGGAGATGCCAGCGGTGGAGGCGATCTCTTCCTTGGTCTCGATGTCCTTGGCCTGCTTCTGCAGCTGCTCGGAAACCGAGGCAACAGCAGCCTCAATGCCCTTCTTCAAGGACATCGGGTTGGCGCCGGCCGCGACGTTGCGCAGGCCTTCCTTGACGAGCGCCTGAGCAAGAACGGTAGCGGTCGTCGTACCGTCGCCGGCGACGTCGTCAGTCTTCTTGGCAACTTCCTTGACGAGCTCGGCCCCGATCTTCTCCCACGGGTCCTCAAGCTCGATTTCCTTCGCGATGCTCACGCCATCGTTAGTGATGGTCGGGGCACCCCACTTCTTATCCAGTACGACGTTGCGGCCTTTAGGGCCCAGCGTCACTTTGACTGCGTCGGCAAGAGCATTCATGCCGCGCTCGAGACCACGACGGGCCTCTTCGTCAAACGCGATCATTTTCGCCATTGACTAATCCATCCTTATTTAAGGGGAACGTTTCATTGCCCAACCTCGGTGCCCGCGACGGACGACAGACGCAACGCATTCAATCGACTCGAGATCGGCTCGGTCGAAATGAGTACGACGCGGTACTGCCTCACCAAAGTTTGGCACCCGCCAGGTTAGCACTCCTCTATCGAGAGTGCTAAGAGAGGTTTGGCACTCGTCGCAGCCGAGTGCCAACGTTTTCAGTGCGCCTCGACGGTGTAAATGCCGAGCGCGTGTGGCTGCCGGATCGCACTCGTCGCGCTCGCGCTGGGTTGCTTGCGCCTGCGATTTGCAGTTGTCTAAGCAGACCATCAAAACTGCTGCCGCGCTTGGAGATCTCTATGACGACCCAGATCGCGTATCTCACGACGACCGAACTGACCGCGCTCTATCAATCCGGCGAGCTGTCGCCGGTGGAAGCGACGAGGGCGACCCTCGATCGGCTGGCCGAGGTCAACCCGAAGATCAATGCCTTCAATGTCGTCATGGACGATTCCGCGCTGGCCGCGGCGAAGGCGTCCGAGAAACGTTGGCGGACGGGCTCGCCGATCGGCCCCCTGGATGGCGTGCCGGTCTCGATCAAGGACAACATCCCGGTCGCCGGCTTTCCCTGCCGCAACGGCTCCTTGACCACGTCAGATACACCGGTAACCGAGGACGCTCCCCCGGTCACGCGGCTTAAGGAGGCCGGCGCCGTACTGTTCGGCAAGACCACGCTGCCGGACTACGCGCACAAAGGCGTCACCGACAGTCCGCTCACCGGCATCACCCGCAACCCGTGGAATCTCGACGTCACCCCCGGCGGCTCCAGCGGTGGCGCGTCGGCGGCTCTCGCAGCCGGAGTCGGACCACTGGCCGTAGGTTCGGACGGCGGCGGATCCATTCGTATCCCTTGCAGTTTCACCGGGCTGGCAGGCATCAAGCCGACGTACGGCCGGGTCGCGGCATTTCAGGGTGGCCCATTCATCGGCATGTCCCATAAAGGCCCGATGGCCCGCACGGTTCGCGACGCCGGGCTGCTACTCAACGTGCTCGCCGCGCCCGATCCGCGCGATGGCACGTCCTACCCGTCGGCGACCGCGGCGTACGACGACTCTCTCGACATCTCGTCGCTGAAAGGCCTGCGGATCGCCTTTACGGCCGACTTCGGCACCGACCACATCGATCCAGAAGTCCGCGCACTCGTCGCCGCCACCGCCGACGTATTCCAAGGCCTCGGCGCCGAGGTTACCGAGGCCTTCCCCGATCTCACCGGCGGCCCGGAAGCCTTCGGCGTCATCTGGAATACCGGGATCGCGAAAGTAGTCGAGCAGACGCCGGCCGACAAGCGCGACCTGTTCGACAAACCGATCAAGGCTATGGCTGCCAAGGGCCGCGAGGTCACGGGCGTCGAGTACCTGCTGGCGATGCACTACCGCGACTCGTTCTCCGAGCGGTTGGGCCGCTTCCATCAGGACTACGACCTACTAATCACACCGACGTTGCCGTGTACCGCGTTCGAGGTCGGACACGAAGTCCCGCCCGATTGGAAGGAGAAGCGGTGGATGACGTGGAGCCCGTTCTGCTATCCCTTCAACTTCACGCAACAGCCAGCGGCCTCGGTGCCGTGTGGACTCAGCAACGGGCTGCCCGTGGGTCTGCAGATCGTCGGACGACGGCACGAAGATGCACTTGTGCTGCGCGCGGCCGCGGCATACGAAAACGCCGCCGGCGGCTTCAACGAACTGTCCGATCGCGGAAGCCGACTAAATCTCGCTGGTTGAGCGAACTCAAAGGCCTACCCGGCGGGCCGGGTAGGCCTTTGATACTTACGAAGTTTCCGGTCGTTAGCCAGCAACCCGGACTTGGTCCGCCTGCGGACCCTTCTCACTCTGGGTCACTTCGAACTCCACGCGCTGTCCCTCTTCGAGGGCGCGGTAGCCATCCATCTGAATTGCCGAGTGGTGAACGAAGACATCTTGCCCACCGTCAACTGCGATAAAGCCGAAGCCTTTTTCCGCGTTGAACCACTTCACGGTTCCCTGTGCCACGTGCACTCCTACGTTGTGCGATCCGGATTCCACACCTTGCAGAACCGGGGCCTTGCTCATCCGTCCCGCACTACACTTGCATGACCCTGGACCGGTATCGCTGGTCACTTCCGTGCCCGTCAACCGCCTGCCCAACGTCTAGCGCGGTAACGCACACGACTTGCTGAACTACGACCAAGCCTCACGTTACAGGTTTGGCCCAGGTAAACAATCGCGACAAGATAACGAAACGGGCAACGCCTTTCTCGGTGACAACCTGCGCACAAGGCGTTCTCGCGCGCTCACGCCACGCAGTCATTCGGCCCACATTCGGTCGGTACCCGTGGCACGGGCACACCGCAATGGGCTAACATCGACGGCAGGTTATGAGTTCCAGTGCAGAGCCCCGGCTTGCTGGACGGCAACCCTCCAACCGCGGTGGGGTGCTCCGGGTGAAGACCAGGCGAATGTCGACCGACAAACGCAAGCGCGGGCCTCTCAATACGCAGTGGCCCCAGATCTTCGGGAGTCACAGTGAGCACCCTCTGTAGATAGCGCGTACGACGCCTCGCATCTCCATGCCCGAGGCGTCCGCGCAGCACCCAATCCATTTCGTACGAGTAACACCTCGACGCCAGTTCTGGCGCACCAGAAACACGAAGGAAGACAACACGCAATGAGCAACGAAGCAGCCAATTGGGCCTTTGAGACCAAGCAGATCCACGCCGGGCAGGAGGCGGATCCGACGACCGGGTCGCGCGCGCTGCCGATCTACCAGACCACGTCGTACGTCTTCAAAGACACCGAGCACGCCGCGAACCTGTTTGGGCTTTCCGAGTTCGGCAACATCTACACCCGCATCATGAATCCGACGACCGACGCGGTCGAGCAGCGCATCGCCGCACTCGAAGGTGGTGTCGGTGCGCTCCTCGTCGCCTCCGGCCAGGCCGCCGAAGTGCTCGCCCTGCTCAACGTCGTTGAAAACGGTGGCCATATCGTGGCCTCGCCGAGCCTGTACGGCGGCACCTACAACCTGTTGCACTACACGTTCAAGAAGTTCGGCATCGAGACGACGTTCGTGGAAAACCCGACCGACCTTGAGTCGTGGAAGAGCGCAATTCAGGACAACACGAAGGCCTTCTTCTTCGAGACCATCGCCAACCCGCGCAGCGAGGTGCTCGACATCGAGGGCATCGCGAAGATCGCGCACGATTTCGGTGCGCCGCTCATCGTCGACAACACCGTCGCCACGCCGTACCTCCTGCGTCCGATCGAGCATGGCGCCGACGTCGTCATCCACTCGGCCACCAAGTACCTCGGCGGCCACGGCACCTCAATCGCCGGCGCAATCGTCGACTCCGGCAACTTCGACTATGCGCAGTACCCCGAACGCTTCCCTAACTTCAACACGCCGGACCCGAGCTACAACGGGCTGACCTACGCCAAGGATCTGGGGGTCGGCTCCGCGTTCGGCGCCAACCTGTCGTACATCCTCAAGGCGCGCGTACAACTGCTGCGCGACACCGGCGCGGCCGTGTCGCCATTCAATGCTTTCCTTATCGCGCAGGGCATCGAGACGCTGAGTCTGCGCGTCGAGCGGCATGTCGAGAATGCGCGCAAGGTAGCCAACTGGCTTGAGACACGCAGCGAGGTCGAGAAGGTGTTCTGGGGCAGCCTGGAGTCCAGCCCGTCCTACGAGCTGGCCAAGAAGTACGTACCCAAGGGCTCCGGCGCGATTGTGTCGTTCGAGATCAAGGGCGGCGTCGATGCGGGTAAGAAGTTCGTCGAGGCGCTGGAGCTGCACAGTCACGTCGCTAACATCGGAGACGTGCGCTCACTAGTAATCCACCCCGCGTCCACGACGCATAGCCAGCTCACTCCAGAGGAGCAGGCGACCTCGGGAGTCACTCCCGGGCTGGTCCGCCTGTCGGTAGGAATCGAAAACATCGACGACATCCTCGCTGACCTCGAGACCGGGTTCAGCGCGGCCGCGCTCTAACGAGAGTCGACTCAGGAGAATGACATCTGTGGCGGATCGCCCCACATACAACTCGCCGAACGCCGTGCGCCGGGGGACGCACGTCGGCGGTTGGCGTGAGGGCGATCCGGTTGCAGCCCGCAAGTTCGTCGACATCGGCGCCGTTGAGCTCGAACGTGGCGGCGTACTCCCGTCGGTCCGGGTCGCCTACGAGTCGTGGGGCACCCTTAACGCCGCCGGCGACAACGCCGTACTCATCGAACACGCACTGACCGGCGACGCGCACGTCGACGGGCCAGCGGCCGAAGGTCAGCCGACACCGGGCTGGTGGGACGGTTTGATCGGTCCGGGGCGATACCTCGACACCGACAAGTGGTACGTCGTCGCCTCTAACGTGCTCGGCGGGTGCCAAGGTACGACGGGCCCATCGTCTCCAGCCCCGGACGGCACTCCCTGGGGCAGTCGATTCCCGTTCATCACCATCCGCGACCAGGTGCGCGTCGAGGCACTGCTCGCCGACCAGCTACGCATCACCAAGTTCGCCGCAGTCGTCGGCGGATCGATGGGCGGCATGCGCGCCATCGAATGGCCGATCATGTATCCAGATCGCGTCCAGTCGTCGGTCATACTCGCGTCGACCGCCTACGCAACGAGCGACCAGATCGCCTGGTGCGCACCGCAAATCGCGGCGATCAAGTCTGATCCGCTGTGGTGCGGCGGCGACTACTACGAGTCCGGCGACGCGCCCACGGTCGGCCTGGGCATCGCACGATCCATTGCGCACGTGACCTACCGCTCCGAATACGAGCTTGCGACCCGCTTCGGCCGTGAGGCGCAACCCGGCGAAGATCCCCTTGGCGGCGGCGGCCGATATGCGATCGAGTCCTACCTCGACCACCACCGGGACAAGCTGGTCGGTCGTTTCGACGCCGGCTCCTACGTCGTACTCACCGAGTCGATGAACTCGCACGATATCGGTCGTGGCCGCGGAGGCTTGGCGGCCGCGCTTGCCAAGGTCACCGCGCAGTTGCACATCGTCGCGGTCAACACCGATCGGCTGTACCCCGTTCGGTTGTCCGAAGAGCTCGCGAAGTTCGCGCCAAAAGGCAAAAACGACCTGACAATCCTCGACTCGCCGTACGGTCACGACGGTTTCCTGATCGAGTTGGACATGATCGGCGCCATCATCAAAAACGCCCTCGGCGCCGACTGAATCCTCGTTGCGCCATCGGGCGTTTATTGCATGTTAGCCGGACCCGGTGAGGCGCCACACAATGCCGAGAATTAAGTTGCGAAACGCAATTATCGGGCCGCATACTTACTTGCGTGACACAAGCAACCCACCCCGACCCCGAAGACACTGATGCTCTAGACGACATCGTGCGCAGTCTTCTGAGCGTCGTACGCGCGGTGCACAAGGGGTTCGAGAGCATGGCCTTGGATAAGGGAGCGCTAATGGTGCTCACCTCCATTCGGCACTTTGACAAGTCACGACCGTCGTCCGTGGCCGAGTTCTGCGGGCTCGACATCTCGACCATCAGCCGGCACATCAAGAAACTCGAAGAGGACGACCTCGTCGAACGCAGCCCAGACCCCGCCGACGGACGAGCGCATCTCATGCGGCTCAGCGCCAAAGGGAGCGCCATGCTCGCACACGCAGAGCACGTCCGGCGCGAGGAGCTGGGATCGGCGATCAGCGGCTGGAACGAGGAAGATCGCCGCGAGTTGCGGGCCATCCTCGGCCGGCTCGCTGCGGACCTACAGACCACCGCTGCCCGGCATATGCACGCCGTACCGCATAAGACGACCTAAGCGAAGGCGCTTTACGCACGTCCTCAGAGCGTCGCGTGAGAGGCACCTCCCGACCCGACCACTGTCTTTACATTTCACATGGAGCACTCGTGACCACCGCACCTGACGCGACCGTCGAAGAATCCGGCGAGTTCTCGCACAAGCAGATCATGGCGATCCTGTTCGGCCTGCTGGCCGGCATGTTTCTCGCCGCGCTCGACCAGACCATTGTCTCTACCGCGCTGAAGACCATCGCGGGCGACTTCAAGGCGTTTGAGGCGATCCCGTGGGTCGTGACGGCGTACATGCTGCTCGCGACCGCGTCGACTCCGCTGTACGGCAAGGTCTCGGACATCTTCGGTCGGCGCCCGGTCTTCTTGTTCAGCATCGGCGTCTTCTTGGTCGGCTCGGTGCTGGCGGCGTTCAGCCAGAACATGACGCAGCTGATCATCTTCCGCGGCGTTCAGGGCCTCGGCGCGGGTGGTCTCATGCCGCTAGCATTCATCATCATCTCCGACATCGTGCCGCCACGGCAGCGCGGCAAATACCAGGGCTATTTCGGCGCGGTCTTTGGCCTCTCGTCTGTGGTGGGCCCGCTGCTTGGCGGGTTTCTCACCGACTCGGTGTCGTGGCGCTGGTGTTTCTGGGTCAACATCCCCGTCGGGCTCGTCGCGATCTACCTCGTCGTCAAGCACCTGCATTTGCCGCATCACCACCAGAAGGTCAAGATCGACTACTTCGGCGCTGCCCTGCTCGTGGGCGCGGTATCGAGCTTGCTGCTTGCGCTCGAGTTCGGCAACAGCGACGGGTGGGGTTCGACCTCGATCATCACCTACTTCGTCGTCGCCGCAGCCCTTACGGCCATCTTTATCTGGTGGGAGTTCCGCGTCGACGATCCTATTTTGCCGCTGCGGATCTTCCAGAACAAGGTAGTCACGACCACGACGATCGTCGGCGTCGTGATCGGTTTCGGCATGTTCGGCGCGATCATCTACGTCTCGCAGTACCTGCAGATCGAGAAGGGGCTCAGCGCGACCGAAGCCGGCCTCGCGATCATCCCGATGGTCGTTGGAATCATGTCGGCGTCGATCGGCTCGGGCAACCTGATCACCAAGCTCGGCAAGTACAAGATGTTCATCGTCGGCGGCACCGCGATCTTGGTCCTGGCAATGTTCTTGTTCAGCACGGTCGAGCGCGGTACGTCGATGTGGGTGTTCAGTCTCTACATGCTCGTCCTCGGCCTCGGGCTCGGCTGCTGCATGCAGAACCTGGTGCTGGCCGCTCAGAACGCGGTCACCGGGCGGGACCTCGCCGTCGTCACGTCGACCGGGACGTTTATGCGGCAGCTGGGCGGCACGATGGGCGTCGCAATCTTCGGGTCCATCCTCAACGGCACGTTCGTGACATCGGTAGCCGCTCCGCTTGCAGCGGCCAAACCCGGCATCGAGCAGAAGATCGCACAGGCACACCAGCTGGTTCAGGCTGCCGCCTCCGGTCAACTGCCGCCTGGCGTGAGCCAGGCCCAAGTCGAGGGCGCCAAACAGCTTCTCGCGATGCCAGACGTGACCGCAAACGAGCTACAGAAGCTGCTGGCGAGCACGGACGCGATCAACAGCGTCGGTCACCTTTCCCCGGGGCTGAAGGACGGCATCCTCGACGCGTTCGTCGAAGCGATGCAAGCGGTGTACCACTTCGCGATCCCGGTCATGATTGTCGGCTTCCTGTTTGCGCTGTTGGTCAAGCAACTGCCGATGCGTAACTCCAGCGCGATGGCCGATCGCATGAAGGAAGCGCGCGCCGAGGGTCTCGCTTAACGTCGGAAATCTCGCAACTGCGAGCTTGCGGTCGTCCGTCCGGACCCTAGTTACGACGTGACGTCCTTCTTGTGGAAATGCCGGAAGGCAAGCGCGAGCAAGATCGCGGCGTAGGCCAGGGCAAAGGACACGCCGCGGATCATCTGACTCGTGTCCGGGGGTACGCCGAGCATGCCCACCCAGGCGAAGTTGTACTGCGTTGGCAGCCAGTTGCGCAGGTCGCCGAGCGCATCGACCTGCCCGAGGATCGACGAGACAATCACGATGAACACGGTGCCGCCGACCGCGGCGAGCGGAGCGTCGGTGCGCACCGACAGGTAGAACGCCAGCGCGCCGACCATCAGCATGTTGACCGCGATGTACGCCGCGATCAGCAGGATCCGCCACGACGCTGCCCCGGGCGAGAGTTCGATGCCGACCGGCGTACCAACCGGATGCCAGCCGTAAAAGATCCACCCGGCGACCAGCGAGACTGCCATCAACACCGCGAGTGCCGCCAACGACAAGAACAACGCGACGAGCAGTTTGCGCATCAACAGGCGGCCTCGGGGCACCGGGATGGCCAGCAGATAGCGCAGACTCCCCCACCCTGCCTCGCTCGCAACCGTGTCTCCGAAGAACAGCGCGAAGACGATGACGAGGAAGAACCCGGTCGTCACGAAAAAAATAAAGAGCATGAAGTTGAGCGCGCCGGTGGTCGCGACGTCGACCAGATTGACCGTGCTGGACCTGCCGAGGTCGGCCGGATTGCCGATCGCGAAGGCCAGGATCAAGATCAGCGGAAGCAACGCCATGAAGGCAAAGACGCCGAGAGTACGTCGGCGCCCCAGCTGGCGGCGTACCTCAATCCAGAAGCCGAGCGTGTGCCCGGGCGCGTAACCCGGCGCCGCCCCTCTGCGGTCCGCTACGTCGCGTCCTGCGGCCTGTGACTCGGTCATTTCACCTCACCCACCAATGCCAGGAAGGCGTCCTCGAGATGCCTCCGTGGAACAGCGCTGTCGACCCGTACGCCGGCCGTTACGAGGGCCGCCACTATGTCGGCGGCGTGTACGTGTTCGTCGGTGATCTCGACGCCGATCTCGGTCGCCGACTGGTCGATGACGATCACGCCGTCGAGCCGGTCAATCAGGCGCGCGGCAATCGCGGGGTCGTCCACGCCGACAGTGAGCTCGGCACCGACACCGACGACCTCGGCCACCGAACCCGACGCGATAACCTCGCCCTTGTTGATCACGACAATGTGCGAGCACGTCTGCTCGACCTCGGCTAGCTGGTGACTGGAGATGAGCACCGACCGGCCGTCGCGGGCATAGGAGCGCAGTACGGCGCGCATCTCGGCAATCTGCGGCGGATCGAGCCCGTTAGTCGGCTCGTCAAGCACGAGCAGGTCCGGCAGGCCGAGCATCGCCTGCGCGATCGCCAGCCGCTGCCGCATCCCTTGGCTGTAGGTCTTGACCTTGCGGTCGATCGCGTCACCGAGCCCAGCGATTTCCAGCACCTCGTCGAGGCGGGCGTCTTCGAGCGGCCGTCCGGTTGCGGCCCAGAACAGCTCGATATTGTCCCGGCCGTTGAGGTGCTGCAGGAACCCGACGCCCTCGACGAAGCAGCCCAACCGGCTCAATACGGGGCTGCCGGGGCTGATGTGGTGACCGAAGACGCGCAGCTCTCCCGCGGTCGGCCGGATCAGGCCCATCAGCATGCGCAGCGCCGTCGTCTTGCCGGCGCCATTCGGTCCGAGCAGCCCGACCACCTGGCCCCGCTCGACGCGGAAATTCACCGAGCGTACCGCGACAAAGCCGTCCTTGTATGCCTTGCGCAGACCGTCGGCGACGAGCGGCACATCGGCCAGCTGCGTGTCGAAGGCGACGTACTCCTTGCGCAGCCGCCGGCGCCGCCATAGCAGCGACACGAGCGCCGCGAGTACGCCGGCTCCGACGACGATGGCGAGGAGAATGAGCCAATCCGATACGGGCGCCGCGTCCGGAGTCGCGCTGACCGTCGCGTAGGTGAGGCCACCCGACCCGCCGGCAAGGCTGATACCGATGACCTTCTGCTGCGGTTCGCTTTGGTATGAGCGATCCGTGGTGGCGAATGCGACCAGCAGTCGGTGGCCAGTTTCGAACTGGTGCGCAACGGCCGGCAGCACAACGTCGACATCGACCCCGGCGCCTGGCGCGGATGGCGGTACGACGACCGGCGCCACGCTGCCCCCGGGCAGGCTCGGCGTACCGCCGTCGGGCACGTCGTAAAGCTTCGCGAACAGTACGGCGCCCTCGGGTACGCCGGACACGTGGATCTTGATCGACGAGCTGCCGACGATACTCATCGCGGTGGTCAGTTTCTTGGACGTGAAAACGGCCGCCTGGCCCGGAGGGTCGTAGGCGAGACCGAAATTGCCGATCCCAGGCAGCGTAGAGATCGACGACGGTACGCCGCCGGCGGGCGCCACGGCCAGCTGCGGCGTCCCCGACACCGTCAGGCTCTTGGTGGCGACATCGAGGTCGTGGACGCCGGGGTACGACGGGGCGCGTTCGACTCGAATCGCCGGCCGCCCGCCTCGCACCGACAACCCGGTCTCCTGGTCGAAGGCGAAGTCGAGGGACGGCTTCGGGCCGGTCTTCTTCAGGTAGTGATCGAACCAGCCCGCGACCTCGCCGCGGATCTGCTTGGTCTCGTCGTCGGTCGCGCCCACACCGCCCGCATCGTGGCCGCCGGCGGTCCAGTAGACCTTGACGTCGGTGCCGTTCAGCGCGATCTGACGGGCGGTCTCGTCCGCCTCGCTGAGTGGGAACAGCGAGTCGTTCTGGCCTTGGATCAGGAAGGTCGGCGCCTTGATCTTGTCCGCGACGCTGTACGGCGAGGACTTGTCGAGCACGGCCACCGACGCGGCGCTGAGCGTGCCGGTCGACGCCGCCTCGGTATAGACCTGACAGATCTGCGCGCTGAACTTCCCGCACACCAACTGCGGTTCGAGCGCGGGGTTGAGCGGAAATGTGCCATCCGAGGCCCCCGGCTTGCTGGCCGCGCCGGAGCCACCCGACCCGCTCGAATCACTGGAATCGCCGCTGGTAGCCGACGGCAAAAGTGAGGGAATGCCGTTGCCCTTTCCCAGCCCGAAGAAGATCCCGGCCCACTCACGCTTGAACACCCCAGGGGCGACATCCTGCGCGCCCGGTCCAACCGCGGCGGGAGCCAATGCGTTATGCGGCAGCACCCCCGAGCCATTCGGGAAGAAGACTCGTGACAGCCGGTTCCAGGTGATCTCCGGGACGATCGCGTCGACCCGATCATCCAGTCCGGCGGTCATCAACGCGAGCGCGCCGCCGTACGACGCGCCGACGATCCCGACCCTCGGGTCGTTGGGCCCGTCCTTCTGCACCTCCGGTTGCTGCGCGAGCATCGTGATGAGGTTCTTCGCGTCCGCGACCTCGGCGTCCGGCGCGTTGAGCGAGATCTGCCCGTCGCTCTTTCCGAATCCGCGCGCGCTGTATGCGAGCACGACGTACCCGCGGGCGGCAAGGTCTTTGGCGTCGGCGGCCACGGACTCCTTGTCACCGCCGAAGCCGTGCGCGACGATCACCGCGGGTGCGGGGTGCGCTGCCGTCGCGTTGTCGGGGATGTACATCGTCGTGTCGAGTAAGACGGAAGGTGAGGTGTTGCTGCCGAACATCGAGTTGACCGTGCGGTATCCGGGATTGGCGTTGCTGATGAGCCGCCATGACACGAGTCCACCCGCCACAACAATCACGGCAAGCACCGTAATGACGATGCGACTCGTCCTGGACAGGCTTCTCACGCGCACCCCGGTCTCTCGGTACGGCGTATTGACCGCCGTCCAACTCCCCTAGTTAACCCGAGATGGCCGGCAGAAGTTCCACGGCACCACGTCTCAGGCGTGCCGCTGAGCAGTTGACTGCGGTCGGCGGCGCTGCCGCGCCCGTTCCGACTACGCTCGACCACGTGTCGGAAACCGGACTTACGCTCACTGCTCGCCTGACCGCCGCCGTGCTTGATGCACGGCGCGGCGTCGTACGCATGCACCAGGACGTGCTTGCGGCGCTCGACCTGGCACCGTGGGACCCGGTGCTACTGGGCGGCCGACGTACGACCGGCGCAATCGTCGCCGACGGCGGCAACGACGTGCCACCGGGGATTCTGCTGGCCGACGACCTCACACTCGGCAACATCGGGATCGCAGACGGTACGGCGGTCCAGGTCGCCAAGATCGACCTCACCGAGGCGCGCACCGTCGAGGTGGCCGGCGATGCCAACATTTCGCGGATCGTCAGCCCCGACATGCTGCGCCGCGCGTTGCTAGGCAAGATGGTGGCCACGGGCGACAACATATCTCTCCTCCCGCAGGAAAACTCGCTCGGTGGACTGGTCGATCAGAGTGACCTCGACAGCACGCGGCGGCAGTTGCGGGCGCTGATGGGCATGCAGTGGACAACCACGCTGCTCACGGTCACCAGCGTCGATGCTGCGGGCCCCGCACTGGTCACAGCCGGTACGACGGTGTCGTGGCGCGGGGGTGGCAGCGCACCGGGCTGGGCGCCAGAGAAGCCTAGCCGGGCATCGACGAACCATTCGTCCGTGCGCCAAGTGACGCCGCAGCCCAACCCGCTATACACCGTGACCGCAGCGCCATCGCCGCCACCGTCTTCACCTCTCCCGTCCCCGCCTGCAGCGGTACCACTGCCTGCGACGACACCTGCTCCGTCCGCGGGTCCGGCAGTCGTCGCGGAAAAGCCCGCGGCCTCTGACACGAAGTCAGGTGCGGCCGCAACCGGGTCGGCGACAAAGGCAAAGCCGGCAGCCAAACCGGCCCAAACCGCCGAACAGAGTGACGTGGACAAGCGCGATACAGTCGCCGATGACGCCGACACCGGGACCGTCGCGACGGCCATACCGACTATTGCCGACCTGCCCGGAGTAAAGGAACAGTCCCACTCGCTCTACGAGTGGCTGGACCTCGGCTTCCATCACACCGAGGTGCTCGATCGACTCGGCAGCACGGCGCAGCTCGGCGTACTAATCAGCGGGCCACCCGGGGTCGGCAAAAGCACCCTGGCGCAATCGGTCGCCGCGTCCGTCGGCGCCGGCGTGGTCGACCTGTCCGCGCCCGCGGTCGCCGCCGTCGAGGCCGCCGCGGCCGCCGATGCCCTGCGCAGCGCGATCAAGGACGCCACCGACAAGTCCCCCACGATGCTGCTGATCCGGGACGTCGAGGCGCTCGCTCCACGCGACGAACCGGAGCCACTCTCACGGATCTTCATCGACCTGCTCGCTCACACCATCGGCGCCAGCAAGGTCGCCGTCGTCTGCACGACGGCCCGCCCCGAAGAGGTCTCCACCGAGCTACTGCGCCCCGGCGTACTCGATCATCAGCTGTCCGTGCCGCTGCCGGACAAGAACGGTCGCAAAGACATCCTCGAGGCCGTGATGCGCCCGGTGCCACTGGCCGGCGGCGTACACCTTGACGAGATAGCGGCCCGTACGCCGGGGTTTGTCATCGCGGACCTGATCGCGTTGCGGCGCGAGGCGTCCGTGCGTGCCGCCCTTCGGCAGCGCGAGTCGGACAATCCGACGATCGACCAGACCGACCTGATCGGCGCGCTGGAGGTCGTGCGGCCGACCGCGATGGCCGAGTCGTCACTGGAAGTCGCGCGCGTGACCCTCGACGACGTCGGCGACATGGTCGAGACGAAGGAAGCTCTCACCGAAGCGGTGCTGTGGCCGCTGCAGTATCCCGAGACCTTCGAGCGGCTCGGGATCAGCCCTCCGCGCGGCGTACTGCTCTATGGACCGCCCGGCTGCGGGAAGACATTCCTCGTCAAGGCGATCGCCGGATCCGGGCAGACCAACGTGATGAGCGTCAAGGGTGCGGAGCTACTCAACAAGTGGGTCGGCGAAAGTGAACGCGCCGTACGTGAGCTGTTCCGGCGAGCCCGCCAAGCGTCACCGACGCTGATCTTCATGGACGAGGTCGACGCGCTCGCTCCGCCGCGCGGTCAAGGCACCGATGGCGGTACGACGGACCGCGTCGTCGCCTCCCTACTCACCGAGCTCGACGGTGTGGAGGCACTGAAAAACGTCGTCGTCATCGGTGCCACCAACCGGCCTGACCTGATCGATCCCGCGCTGTTGCGTCCGGGCCGGCTCGACCGGATGATCTATGTGCCGCCGCCGGACGCCGACGCGCGAGCAGCGATCCTCAAGGCCTCGGCCCGCAACACGCCGATCACTCGCGGCGTCAACCTCACGGCCATCGCAAAGGAGCTCGAGCACTATTCGAGCGCCGACTGCGCCGCGCTCGTGCGCGAGGCGGCGCTGGTCGCGATGCGCCGCGACCTCGACGCGCCGCGGGTGACCAAGGCGGACTTCGATCGAGCCCGCAACAACATCCGTCCATCACTCAACTCCGAACAGGTCGAGTGGCTGGAAAACTTCGCAAAGGAGCGTGAGCAGTCGTGACCTCGGCATTTGAACGCAGTCACAGCATCGAGATCGATGCGCCCGCGGGCGCCGTCTTCGACTATGTCAGCAACCCGCAGTCGTGGCCGGAGTGGATCGCCGCCTCGCACCACATCGACAGTGAGGATCGACCGCTCGTCGCGGACGAGACATTTCACGAGAAGTGGCACACGAGTAAGGGCGAGGTCCAGCTGGACTGGGTCGTCGAGGTCTGCGACCGGCCTCGACGCTGGGTCGCACGCACCAACACCGACTTCATCGGCCCGATCGTTGCCGAATACACGTTCGCCGAGACCGACGGACGGACGGCGTACACCCGCACGATCCAAAACCCGTCACGGCCCAAACCTCCGACGGAGCAGATGATCGAGCGCATCGACGAGGAGGCGACCATCTCCCTGGGCAACATTAAGACGAACGTCGAACGGCGAAGCACGACCGGCTCCTAGCCCCCACCGCCCGCGAAATTCGTATGGACCGACGCCGAGTTCGCGTCAGCCCAAGTGGCTGCCGAAGAATTCGACGGTACGACGCCACGCGTCCTCAGCTTCGGCAGGAACACAGTCGGTGGCGAGCGGATCGAGCACGAACCCATGCCCTACGCCCGGATAGCGAACGACCTGAGCGTCAACGCTTGATTCACTCAGCGCGGTCCGTAGTCGCTCAACTTGCGCGACCGGAATCGTCGAGTCGCCATCGCCGTACAGTCCCAGCCACGGCACTCGGAGGTCAGCGGCGAGCGCAGTTCCAGAATCGATGCCGCGCCACCGTGTCCGCGCGATGCCTCCGCCGTACATGCTCACTGCCGCATCGATCGGCGCATGCGCGGCCGCCCATAGCGCGATTGTCCCGCCCATCGAGAATCCGAGGACGCCGACCTTGGTCGCGCCCGCTGCGGCGAGATAGTCGATCGCGCCGCGGACGTCACTGTCGATTCCGGACGCGGTGAGGGTACGGCGCAATCGCAACGCATCGTTGACTCTTTCGCGCGCCGGGATCGG
The DNA here is from genome assembly GCF_003003235.1 of Antricoccus suffuscus. Taxonomy (NCBI): domain Bacteria; kingdom Bacillati; phylum Actinomycetota; class Actinomycetes; order Geodermatophilales; family Antricoccaceae; genus Antricoccus; species Antricoccus suffuscus. Next base: position 47,201 of record NZ_PVUE01000021.1, on the reverse strand, counting down.
GCTGTCCTGGCGGTGATAGAGGTGTGGAGCGGCGACGGCATAACCGGCGCCGGCGAGGCGTCTGGTGACGGCGCCGATGCTCGGCGTGACGCCCCAGATCTCATGCAGTACGACGACTCCCCGCCGTACAGCGTGCGACGGTGCGCACACGGTCAGCGGTACGCCGCCGGCGCTGGTCGCGCGTCGTACGTCGCACACGAGGTGATCGTCCTCCGTCGGTGAATTGACGCCCGGTGAGGGTACGAAGTCCCGGACGCGGGTCAGCCGTTCTTGGGATCCCAGTCGCCGGTCAGGATGACCACGACGCCACTGAACTTGAGGTCGGCCGGCGACTGCTCGAGGCCAGTCAGCTTAGGGAACTGCGACTGTAGGTTCGTGGCCGCCTGTTTCGCGTCCGGGTTGTCGGCCGGATAGTAGATGGTGGAACCGGGCAGTTTCTTGCCGGTGTAGTTGCCGACCTCGGACACTTCCCAGCCCTTCGCGGCGAACGCGTCGCGAGCGCGGCCGGCGAGGCCTGCCGTGCCGCCGCCGTTGAGCACGGTGAGCGGCGCCTTGAGGTCGGGTTTGTTCGCCGATGAATCGCCTGCCGCGCCGCTACTCGGCGAGGCACTGTCGGAGCTGGCGGACTGGCTGGCGGAGTTGGACGCTCCGGAGGTTTGCGACCCGCTCGTGGTGCCAAGATTGGGGTTGGCCGCGGTCGTCTTCCCGCCTGCGCCGAGCTGACCGGTCATGCCCATGATCGCCAGTACGACGAGTAGTACGCCCACTAGGGATGCAACTGCACCAATGATCCGTCTACGGCGTACTTGTACTGGCGAGAGCATCCGGCAATCCTACTGTGGTTCGATCCCCAGTCGACGGGCCGAGCGTGCGCGCTGCCTACTGGAGCGCTGCCGACGCAGCCGTTTGACCAGCATGGGGTCGGCCGCGAGTGCCGCCTGGTTGTCGATAAGGGCGTTAAGCACCTGGTAGTAACGGGTCCCCGACATGTCGAACAGGTCTTTAATTGCCTGCTCCTTGGCGCCGGCGTACTTCCACCACTGGCGCTCGAAGGCGAGGATGTCCCGGTCGCGGCGGCTCAGTCCGTCGACCTCGGCGTCATCACTGAGATGGGCATCGGCGGCGTGCGAGCTTTCCATGAGACTCCTGAACCTCGTGCTGTTGGTGACGCGCAGGGCGCCGTTAATGCGCGCCAACGGGCAAACTACATCTTTGTCATTCGACTCCGTTATTCTGCCATGGGGTTGTGCGTCGATTGCGGATACCCGGGGTCAAAAACGCCCAATAATCCAAGATTCACAGGCTAAATCGGCTCGGTCACACCCACACTCATCTCATCCGTAACACTGGCCTCACTAGTCACACGAGTACGGCGCGAGCGACTCATCTTTCGGAGCGCGTCATACGTGTAAAGGATCAGCGCAACCCAGACGAGGCCGAACCCAATGAGCCGCGCCATCGGCATCGGCTCACGAAAGATGAAGATTCCGGTGATCAGTTGCAGCGTCGGGGTGATGTACTGCAAGATCCCGACCGTGCTCAGCGGGACAATCTGCGCCGACACCGCAAACAGCACGAGCGGCAGCACGGTAACCAGACCCACGGTCAGGACCAGGAGCGTATTGGCGAGTCCGTGGTGGCCGAACTCGGTCTGCCCGCGTACGCCGAGAAACGCGATGACCAGGAGCGCCACGGGCAACAGCACGATCGTCTCGGTCAGCAGTCCAGGCAGCGGCGCGGTGGGGGTGATCTTCTTCAGCAACGAGTACGACGAGAAGGTCACACCGATACCGAGCGCCAGCCACGGCGGCCGGCCGTAGTCAAATGCCAGATAGACCAGGGCGATGGTGGCCAGGCCGAGCGCGATCCACTGCAGTACGCCGAGCCGTTCCTTGAAGATGATGACACCAAAAGCCACGCTGACCAGTGGCGTCGTAAACGTGCCAAGCGACACCTCGATCGTATGACCGGCGTTGACGCCCCATACGAAGATGGTCCAGTTGATGCCGATGGCCAGGGATGCGGCGGTCAGGATGAGCGCGGTTTTAGGCTTTCGCAGCGCCGCCTTGACCTCTGCCCACCGACGCAGCGCGAGGATGATGATGCCAATCGTCACGAACGACCACACGATGCGATGGGCGATCAACTCGAATGCGCCGATATCGCCTAGCCAGCGCCAATAGAGAGCGAAGAGTCCCCAAACTGAGTAGGCGGCGATTCCCGCCAGTAGACCCTTACGCGCGTTGGACACGTGGTCACACTAGCGGCGTTACTCCGGTGCGCTGCGATCGCCCAGGCCCCGCGGTTGGCCGAGCGCCGTCCCGAGGTCCCGCCAGATGTCCTCGACCGCTTCAATGCCGACGCTCAGCCTGATCAAACCGGTCGGCGCCCCCTCGTTCCAGCGGTTACGGCGTTCCGCGGTCGACTCGACGCCACCGAGGCTGGTCGCCATCACGATCAGCCGGGTACGCGCGAGTACCTCGTCCGCGCGGTCTTCGGACTCGACGCAGAAGGACAACATGGCGCCGAACCCGCGCATCTGTCGGGACGCTAGTTCATGTCCGGGATCGCCTGGCAGCCCTGGGTAGAACACGCTCGTGACGGCCGGGTGCTCGGCCAACCGTCCGGCGATGACCATCGCGTTCTGCTGAGCGGCCTTGATTCGCAGCGGCAGGGTGCGCAGCCCGCGCAGCGCCAGAAACGCCTCCATCGCACCGGGCATGGCGCCATGAAACGTACGTCGGCGGCGTACCGGTTCGGCGGCCTCCTCATCCGGCACGACGACCGCACCCATCATGAGGTCCGAATGCCCACCGATGTACTTCGTCGCCGAGTGCACGACCGCCGCTGCGCCGTGCGCGAGTGGATTTTGCAGCACGGGGGTGGCGAAGGTGCTATCCACGACCACCGGTACGCCCGCTTCTTTGCCTAGCCGGCACAGCGCCTCTAGATCGAGCACCTGCAGCAGCGGGTTGCTCGGCGACTCCAGCCATAGCATCGCGGCGCCGGCGAGTGAAGCGCGGGCAGCGGTCAGATCGGTCGCGTCGACGGTGTCCAGGACCAACCGGCCGCGCTCCTCCATGTCGCGCATCAGCGTCCGCGCGCCGTGGTAGATGTTTGCCGCGGCGACGACCCGCGCGCCCGATGGCAGGTCTTCGAGCACGGCGGCGCAGGCGGCCATCCCGGTTGCAAAGCCGACCGCCACGCCACCCTCGAGAGCGCCGAGCGCCGCCTCGAACGCGTCACAGGTCGGGGTGCCAAACCGTGCGTAGTCATTGCCGCCTTCCCGGAAGCTGGAGGCAAACACCGGCGGCGTGTTAAGCGGCGCGCCGGCTCCGGTGGGCCTGCCGACAGCCACCGCACGGGTGTCAAATGACCAGCCGGCGTACCCCTCGTCGTTGCTCATGCCAGTCGCCAGTCGACCGGTTCGGCGCCGGCCGCGGTGAGCAGTTCGTTAATACGGGTGAACGGCCTGGAGCCGAAGAACCCGCGGTCGGCTGACATCGGGCTCGGGTGCGCCGAGGCGACAATCGGTGTATCGCCGAGCCGCGGCGTCAGGTTTTGCGCGTCGCGTCCCCACAGGAGGGCGACGAGCGGACCGCCACGGCCGACCAGACCATCGATCGCCGCATCGGTCACCGCCTCCCAGCCCTTGCCCCGGTGACTGGCCGGCGCGCCCGGCGCGACGGTGAGGCACCTGTTGAGCAGACACACGCCGTGTTGTTCCCACGGACTCAGATCGCCGTTGCCCGGCGCAGGGAAGCCCAGGTCGGCGGCGTACTCCTTGTAGATGTTCTGCAGCGATCTTGGGATCGGTCGCACGTGCGGCTCGACCGAGAAGGACAGGCCGACAGCGTGTCCGGGCGTGGGATAGGGGTCCTGGCCGACGAGCAGCACCCGCACGTTGCCGATCGGCTGGCGGAACGCGCGCAGGATGTTGTCACCAGCAGGTAGATAGCTACGGCCCGCGGCCACTTCAGCGCGCAAGAACTCGCCCATAGCAGCGATCCGGTCCTCAACCGGGCGAAGTACCGGCACCCAGGACGCGTCGACGATCTCCTCGAGTGGTTTTGCGCTCATGGTGACGAATCATTCCACGCGTCGTACGGGCCAACGTCGAAGCATCCGCGGTCTCCTCTACTCGCTGCATCTGGCCGGGCATGGCGACTAGTGTTGCGGGCATGGAGCCCTCGAAAGAACTCGTCGAGTTCGCGCATCGGATGTTCGACCTGGCTCGCGACGGCGATGCCCAACTGCTCGACTACGTGGCCGCCGGGCTGTCACCGAATCTGACCGATCCCCAGGGCAACACGCTGCTGATGCTGGCGGCGTATCACGGTCATGCGGCCCTGGTCGACGGGCTTGTCAAGGCCGGCGGCGACGTCGAGAGGGTGAACGACCGCGGACAGACTCCGCTTGCCGGTGCGGTGTTCAAAAGCTATGTCGACGTCACCGAGGTTCTCCTGGCCGCGGGCGCCGATCCCGACGCCGGTACGCCGACCGCCCGGGACACGGCGCAGTTGTTCGAGTCGGCGGCGCTCCCGTTGCTGAATGGCCAGGAGGGATCATGAAGGAATCATCTGACGAGGCCGCGCAGCTGGACAAGGCGAGCGTCGACGGCGACACGTTCAGGTCCGTGCTCGGCAACTTCGCATCGGGCGTCGTCCTGGTGACCGCGATGCTCGACGGCGAGCCGGTCGGCCTCACGGCCCAGTCATTTATGTCGCTGTCCCTCGACCCACCGTTGGTGATGTTCTGCCCCGCGAAGTCATCGAAAAGCTGGCCCAAGATCCGCCGCGCGAAACATTTCGCGGCCAATATCCTGTCTGAGGGACAACAGCACTTGAGCAGTCAGTTCGCGCGCTCCGGCGGCGACAAATTCGCCGGGGTCTCCTGGGAGCCGGGCCCCAGCGGGGCGCCGCTGGTCGAGGGAGTGCTCGCGCACATCGACTGCATGATCGATGCCGTGCACGATGGAGGCGACCATGACATCGTCGTTGGCCGCGTGCTGCACCTGGATGCCGAAACTGACAAAAAACCGCTGGTGTTCTTTAGAAGTACGTTTAGCAACCTCGCCGTACAGTAGATGTACTCCGCTACTCGACCGGGCCGAACTGGTCAGTGATCGGCGTACCGATCTGCACCGTCCGGCCGACGGTGCAGAGCCGCTCACGTGAGCGCTGCACCATCGCCGGTACAACCTCTCTTGCCTGATCGCCCTTCTCGCCTTCCGGAAACGCGATGTCAAAGGTGAGCGTGATGTTGCCTAGGTGGTTACCCTGCTCATCTTTCATCTTGTCGGCCTCGACACGAACCTTGAAGCGGTCTGGTTCCGCGCGCCGCGCGGTGAGCATGTCCACATCGACCCCCGTGCAGGATGCGATTGCGACCATCAGCAGTTCCCCGGGAGTGAAGTCTGCGTCGTCGCCCTTGCCGGTAACGAGTGATCCGCCACGTGGGTTCGTCACCTCGAACTTCCCCAGGTCGGTGCGGTTCAGGCTCAGGGAACGGTGGTTGTCATCGGCCATATCGTGGTCCTCCAAGGTATTTAGACGAAGCTCTTGCGGATTTCGTGCTTGCGCAGCTTGCCAGTGGGCGTGCGGGGAAGGTCATCGATGAAATCGATCGAGCGGGGCAGCTTGAACGACGCGACATGCGCACGCAGGTGTTCCATCAGCGCTTCCCGCGTCTCGTCCGTGGGCGGTACGCCGGCCTCGAGCTGGATGACGGCCTTAACCTCTTCGCCGAAGTCCGGGTTGGGTACGCCGATGATGGCGGCGTCGTACACGCTCGGATGCAGCACGAGCGCGTCCTCGATCTCCTGCGGGTAGATGTTGACCCCGCCAGAGATGATGACGAAACTTTGCCGCTCTGCAAGGAAAAGGAAACCGTCTTCGTCGACATAGCCGAGGTCGCCGATCGCCGACCAGTTGTCGTGGGCGGGGTGGCGGGATGCGGCCGTCTTTTCGGGGTCGTTGAAGTATTCGAACTCGACGACTTCTTGTTCGAAGTAGACCTTGCCCACCTCACCGGTCGGTAGCTCATTGCCGTCCTGGTCGCAGACGTGGAGCTCTCCAGCGGCTGCTTTGCCTACAGAGCCGGGTTTTTGCAGCCATTGTTCGGAGTTGATGAGCGTGCTGCCGTTGGACTCTGATCCGGCGTAGTACTCCCACAAGACCGGACCCCACCAGTCGATCATCGCGGCCTTGACGTCACGTGGACACGGCGCGGCCGCGTGGATCGCAATCTTGAGACTGGAAACGTCGTACTTCGCGCGTACCTCCTCGGGCAACTTGAGCATCCGCACGAACATCGTCGGGACCCATTGGCTATGGGTGATCTTGTATTTTTCGATCAGCCGCAGCGCCTCTTCGGCATCGAACTTCGGCATCGAGATGACCGTGCCGCCGTACGCCTGGATCCGTGCGGAGTAGCGCAGCGGCGCGGCGTGGTAGAGCGGCGCGGGCGACAGATAGCGGGTGTCCGTGTCGAAGCCGAAGATCTCGGCCATCACCGCGAGGCCGCCGTCGGTGTCGTCCTCGACATTGAGACCGGAAAACGCCAGCCGCACGCCCTTGGGGCGCCCCGTCGTGCCCGAGGAGTAGAGCATGGTCCGTCCGGAACGGTGCTCGGCGAGCTCCTCGGTCGGTTGCGCCTGGAGGGTCTGTTCGTAGTCCTCGAAGCCTTCGATCGAGCCCTTGTAGGCGAGCTTGGCGCAGACAGTGGGCGCCTGCGCGAGTGCACTGGTCGCCAACTCAGCCAAGTCCGCGGACGCGACCAGAGCGGTTGCTTGGCAGTCGTTCAAGATGTAGCCGACCTCGCCAGGCAGCAAGTGGAAGTTAATCGCCGTCAGGTAAAGACCGGAACGGACGGCAGCCCAGTAGACCTCGAAGTATTCGACCGAGTTCGTCGACAGCAGCGCCACCACGTCGCCGTGGCGAAGGCCCTGCTCGTGGAACCAGTGTGAGAGCCGGATCGAGCGTTCGTTGAGCTCGCGGAACGTCAGTGTCTGGCCCGTGTCCGACATGATGACGGCCGGGTGATCGGGCTGCGTCTTCGCCCATTTACCGGGATACATGTTGCTCCTTCATCCCCCTTGACAGGGGGTAACCGTGTGTAGTGAGTACGACGTCTAGCGCTTGATGCGTTTCTGCAATGCCTCGTTATAACGAGCACCGTGAAGAGCGCCGATCGGGAAAAGGTGGTCGAGCCGGTCGATGGTCTCCGCATCGAGCGAGACCTCCGTGGCGGCGAGGTTTGCTTGCAGGTTGTGAATCTTGCGCGTGCCGAAGATCGGAACCACGTCGTCGCCTTTAGCCAGCACCCAGGCCAGAGCGAGGGTGCTGGGAGTGAGGTCGAGCGCGTGGGCGATCTGACTCATCTGCTCGACGAGCCGGACATTCTTTTCGAATGCATCTTCCTCGAACCGCGGATAGCGGTTTTGGCGGTCTTCGAGGTTTTCGACCTCGGCGATGTTGCGCATCGCGCCGGAGAGGATGCCGCGGCCCAGTGGTGAGTAGGCGACCAGCCCGATGCCGAGCTCACGCATAGTCGGGAGCAGGTCCTCTTCCGGATCTCGCACGAATAGCGAGTACTCCTGCTGTACGGCGCTTATCGGTGCAGTCGCGTGCGCGCGGCGAAGGGTGTCCGCACTTACCTCGGAAACGCCGAGGTATTTGACTTTGCCCGCATGCACCAGCTCGCTCATCGCGCCGATCGTTTCTTCAATCGGAGTCGTGGGGTCGACCCGGTGCAGGTAGTAGAGATCAATGTGATCGGTCTGCAGCCGGCGCAGGCTCTCGTCGATCGCGGCGTGGATATGTTCGGCGCGGCCCAAGCCCGTGTCGCGAAGGGCACCGGTCTTAGTAGCGATAGTGACCTGGTGCCGGCGATCGTGAAATGCCCTGCCCAACAGCGACTCGTTGTGACCGGCGCCGTACGCATCGGCCGTGTCGAACATTGTGATGCCAAGATCGATCGCCTGGTGCAGCAGAGAAACCGACTCGTGGTCGTCGGCCGCGCCGTATACGCCAGACAGCCCCATCGCGCCGTACCCGAGCAGGCTGGAGCGCAGCCCGGCGCTGCCGATCGACCGTCGCTCGAGGGTCACAGCTGAGCCATCACGTCGGAAGCGAGCACCTCGAGGTGATCGAGGTCGCTGAGGTCAAGAATCTGCATATACATGCGAACGGCGCCTGCGTCACCAAACTTCCCTATCTTGTCGACGACTTCGTCCGGCGTACCGGCGAGTCCGTTGGCACGCAGTTCGTCGACGTCGCGGCCGATTGCCTCAGCGCGCTTCTTGATCTCGGCCTCGGTGCGTCCGACGCAGACAACTTGGCCGGCCGACAGCACAAGTGAGGATCGCTCGCGACCTTGTTCGTCGCACGCCGCGAGGACTCGCTCGAACTGCGCCTTCGTGTCGTCAACCGAAGTGAATACACGATTGAACTCGGCGGCGTACTTGGCGGCAAGGTACGGCGTACGTTTCTTGCCACCACCGCCGACAACGATCGGGACCCCTGGCTGCTGCACGGTCTTGGGGAGCGCGGGCGAATTCTTGAGCGTGTAGTGCTTGCCGTCGAAGCTGTACGTCTCACCGACCGGCGTACGCCACAGCCCGTCGATGACCTCGAGTTGCTCCTCGAGCCGGTCAAATCGCTCACCTAAAGCTGGGAACGGGATGCCGTAAGCCGTGTGCTCTGCGTCGTACCACCCAGTGCCGAGACCGAGCTCGATGCGCCCGCCGCTCATTTCGTCAAGCTGCGCGACGGAGATTGCCGTGACCCCGGGCAGCCGGAAGGTCGCCGACGACACAAGCGTGCCGAGCCTGATCGTGCTGGTCTCGCGGGCCAGACCCGCAAGAGTCAGGAATGCATCGGTCGGGCCCGGCAACCCATCACCGCCACCCATGACCAGGTAATGGTCGGAGCGGAAGAACGCGTCAAAGCCGAGCTTCTCGGTCGCCTGCGCGACCGAGAGCAGCGTCCCGTAGCTCGCGCCTTGCTGGGGTTCGGTGAAGATCCGTAGCTTCATGGCTCCATTCAACAACAGCCCGCCGGAGCGCTGGCGACCCGCCGCCACCATCCGCGACTTCGTACCTCACCATCGGCAACCGGCCGCCTCCCCTGTCTCGCGAAACTCTTCCTTGTCACGCCAAATGAGGCACGAGAAGGAAGAGGGTGCCGCTATTGGGGACGTTAAGGTGGACGCAGACCACACTCGGCGAGGAGCAGCAGATGACCACGAGTTCGTTTGACGACCGGGCGGCCACCTGGGATGAGCCGGCCAAAGTGGAGCGGGCACGCGCGGTTGCGAGCGCGATCAGCGATGCCGTACCTCTGCAGCCCTCGATGCGCCTACTCGAATACGGCGCCGGCACCGGGCTCGTCTCACAGCAGCTCGTAGGGGCGGTAGGACCGATCACGCTCGCCGACCCGTCCGCGGGGATGCGCGCTGTCGCCGAGGACAAGATCACGGCGGGGACGCTCCCGGCCAACACCCGCGTGTGGGACCTGGACCTCTCGACGGGCGATACCCCGGACGAACGGTTCGATCTCATCGTCACGGTAATGGCCTTGCACCACATCGCCGACTTGCCCACGGTCCTTGCCAGCTTTGCAACGCTGCTTGCTGACGGTGGCCGGGCGTGCATTGTGGATCTTGAGGAAGAGGACGGGTCATTTCACAACACGGACTTCGACGGCCACAACGGCTTCAATCAGAAGACCTTGACCGGCCAGCTCGAGGAAGCCGGCTTCGCGGTGCAGTACCGGGGTGGCATCTTTCAGGTAGCCAAGGGTGACCGTTCCTATCCCCTGTTTCTGGCGGTCTGCACCGGTTCCGCTCGTCGTCTCTAGGTCGGATTAGGTCGCATACACCCGACCTAATCCGTCCTTGGAGACGCTCTGGGATCGGTACGCACTAGTTCGACGGGAGGTTGCGCGACCAGGACGACGCGTACAGGCCATCGTCGCTGGCCCGCCCTGCCTCGCCGATCTCCAGCGGCCGGAACGTGTCGATCATGACCGCGAGCTCGTCGAAGTAGTCGATACCAACGGAGTTTTCGTACGCTCCGGGCTGCGGTCCGTGCGAGTAGCCGCCCGGGTGAACCGAGATCGACCCCTTGCCGATCCCCGAACCCTTCCGCGCCTCGTAGTCGCCGTCGACGTAGAACATGATCTCGTCACTGTCGACGTTGGAGTGGTAGTAGGGCACCGGGATCGAGAGTGGGTGGTAGTCGACTTTGCGCGGCACGAAGTTGCAGATCACGAAGTTGTCGCCCTCGAAGACCTGATGGACCGGTGGCGGCTGATGCACGCGGCCGGTGATCGGCTCGAAGTCGCGCACGTTGAACGCATACGGGTAGAGGCAGCCGTCCCAGCCGATCACGTCCAGCGGATGAGTCGGCAACGTATGCACCGTCCCGACAATGCCGCCGGGCCCGTTGCCGCGGTGCTTGATGTAGACGTCGGTGGCGTCGGCAGCGTCTGCGCCGACGTCCTCGGCCAGCAGCGGACCGCCGGCCGGACGGAGGTCGCGTTCGCAGTACGGCGAATGCTCCAGCAACTGGCCGAACCGCGACAGATAGCGCTTCGGCGGGGCGATATGCGAGTTGGCCTCGATGCAGTAGACCCGCAGCGGCTCACCATCTGTGTCAGGGACCCATCGATGGTTGGTCGCCCGCGGAATGATCACGTAGTCACCCTCGGCGGCTTCGATAAGCCCGAACGTCGTCTCCACCCGCGCCGAACCTCTTTCGACGTACAGGCACTCGTCGCCGATCGCGTTGCGGTAGTACGGCGATGGCGTATCGGCTACTACGTAGGAGATCCGGACGTCGCCGTTACCGAGCACGAGCCGCCGCCCGGTCACCACGTCCACTCCCTGGTACGGCGTCGCGCCGCCCGGCGCGGTGTCGTCGACGGCAAAAAGGTCGTGCAGTTTCAGGTGCATGGGGATGATGGGATGGTTGGGCTCGGTCGACTGGTCGGCGAGGTCCCAGATCCGCGAATCGGCGATCGTGGACGGAATGTTGCGGTGATAAAGCAGCGACGAGTCCGAGGAGAACCCCTCCTCCCCCATCAGTTCTTCGTACGCCAGCCGGCCGTTGTCCAGGCGGTGCTGCGTGTGCCGCTTCGGTGGGATGAATCCTGCGGACTGATAATGCGCCATTGCCCTCACGCCTTCACAACTGTGGTCAATCGGGACAGTTCATGTGTATCGCATTTCCGCGCTGTCCGCGATCGGGAGGGCTCGCGATTCTCTGACATAGGCCGGTCACAAAGCGCGATGCGCGGGCGACCACCTATTTCCCAGCATCACCGAGGAGGCCGATAAGCGCTCGACCAACGAGTGCGTCGAAGCGATCTGCGCCGGTCATCTCCAGGGGTGCATCGGCGACGGCAGCAGCGATTCTCGGATGGTCACCGGCAGCGGCCACATGAGCAAGGTAGGCCGCCTGGCGACGTTGCGCCCCAGAGTTACCGTTGACCTCGCTCTGCACGAAAGACGAGACCAACGCATTCAGCATCGCGAAGGTCTCGAGTTTGGTCGAAACGTCGGCGGGATGATCGGCCAGCAGGCCAAGTACGTGCTCGAGCAGGTCGATGCCGTTGGGGCCCAGTGTCGGCGTGGTCGCGACCATCGCGGGCAGCCACGGATGAGCATGCATAATCTGGCGCATCTGACGGCCGATATCAAGCAGGTCAGCGATCGCGTCGCCGGTAGATGGCGTGAATTCGTATTCTTCGGCGACCGCATCGATCATGAGGTCGAGCAGATCATCCCGAGCAGCGACATAGCGATAGAGCGAGCCGGCGCCGGTACCCAGATCCGCAGCGACGCGTCGCATCGAGACCGCGTCCAAGCCATCCACATCAGCAATCCGAACAGCGGCCGCAGTGAGCTGCGCTCGGCTGCGCTCGGCCGGCCGGCCGAGGTTCGCATGCTCGCGTCGCAGCCAGATGATCTCGTCATCGCGATCTGCGGTCATTCGCACCTCCAACACTATTTGCGAACACTGTACCCGAAAAAGAGGTATCATCATTTGCGAACGATGTTTGCAAATGACGGAAGGGAGTCGGAATGAATACCAACACAACGAGGTATGCCCGGAACGGGGACGTCGAGATCGCCTATGAAGATCTCGGAGGCGCCGGCGGCGACCCGCTTCTGCTCGTGATCGGCCTAGGCACCACCCGGTTCTGGTGGCCGCAGGGGCTCGTCGACTCCCTCGTCGGCGAGGGATTTCACGTCGTTGCTTACGACCATCGAGACGCCGGAGAGTCCACTCGCTTCCCCGATACCGAAAAAGTGCATCCGCTAGTCGCACTCTTCCGACCGCGTCCGGCCGCGTACACCGCCGAGGACCTGACCGACGATGCGGTTGCCGTACTCGACAGCATGGGCTGGGAGTCGGCGCACCTCTTTGGCCATTCGATGGGCGGGCTGGTCGCTCAGCGGATCGCAATTCGGCATCCGAGCCGAGTCCGTAGCCTAATAACGTCGGGCGCGGTGCCAAGTGATGCATCCGGATTATCCGCACTTCGGTTCGTGCGACCCCGGTTCATAGTGCAGATGAGCCGCATGAAATTTCCTGAAGGACGCGACGGCGACATCGCACTCGGGGTTGCAGTTCTTCGGGCTCTATCGACTTCGGATTACCCTTTTGACGAGAGGGCGGCCCGGATCATCGCCGAACGGGACTCGAGCAGCCCGTTTCGCGATACAAAAGCGATGAGTCGGCAAACCGGCGCGAAGTGGAGCGGAGGTTCTCTCGCGGAAATCAGGCAACCGACCCTCGTCGTGCATGGGCTTGAAGACCCGGTGCTGCGACCGTCCGCGGGGCGAGCGATCGCGACGGCCGTTTCCGGGGCCCGGCAGTTGATGATCCCCGGACTCGGACATTTCGTCCCACGCGAGCTTTGGCCGACCTTCGCGCGCGCGATCCGCACTACCGCTGCTCGCGCGACCGGACCCCACGCCTAGTCGCAGACTAAAATGTCGCTCGCCGGATTACGGTGAGACGTGGTACGACCCTGTGCAACCCTCCATGAAAGGAACCGCCGTGAACTCTGCCGATCTACTGCGCGACCACTTCGACCGGATTACCGAGATCGTCAACGACGCCGTCGAGGGCCTGACCCCGGAGCAGCTGTCGTATCGTCCCGACGCCGACGCCAACTCGATTGCGTGGCTGGTCTGGCATCTGACGCGAGTGCAGGACGACCATGTCGCGGACGTCGCTGGAATCGATCAGGTCTGGACTTCTGAGGGATGGGCGCGACGCTTCGATCTTCCGTTCGACGATGCGGCGCATGGCTACGGGCAGAGCTCGGAGGATGTCGCGAAGGTAAAGGTCGAGTCCGGGGACCTGTTGACCGGCTACCTCGACGCGGTGACCGCCCAGACCAAGAAGTACGTCGCGACACTCACCGACAAGGACCTCGATCGGGTGGTCGACACACGGTGGGACCCGCCGGTAACTCTCGGGGTACGGCTGGTCAGCGTCATCGGCGACGACCTGCAGCATGCGGGGCAGGCGTCGTACATCCGCGGGCTCATCGAGCGGCTTTAACAAAAGCTGCGGCCGAGCGTCGGAGGTACGACGCCTGCGCGTCGTTACTTCGGGATGCGCACGAGCTTCTTGTTGACGAACTCGTCCATCCCGAACTTCCCGAGCTCGCGGCCAATGCCAGAACGCTTCACGCCGCCAAATGGTAGATCCGCCTGCGTGCCGCCAACTGCGTTGATGAACACCATCCCGGTGTCGAGCCGGTCGGCCACGGCGCGTGCCTTGTCGAGGTCGGCACTCCACACCGTGCCGCCCAGGCCGTACGACGAGCTGTTGGCGAGTTCGACCGCCTCGTCCTCGTTGGCCACCTTGTAGACGACGGCGGCCGGCCCGAAGAGCTCCTCGGAGTAGGCACGCATCTGCGGGGTGACATCGGTCAGGACCGTCGGTTCGATATAGGCGCCCGGACGGTCGACTGGCTTGCCACCGGTGTGCACCGTCGCTCCCTTGTCGATCGCGTCCTGGATCTGCGACATCAGACCATCGGCGGCGGCCTGCGACGACAGCGGGCCGAAGGCGGTCTTCGGGTCGAGCGGATCTCCGGGCTTGATCTGGCTGAACTGGTCGGTCAGCGTCTCGACGAACTCGTCGTACAGATCATCCTTGACGATGAAGCGCTTCGGGGCGTTACAGGCCTGACCGGCGTTCATCGCGCGCCAGCCGGCACCGATCTTTGCCGTCTTCTTTACATCGGGCGAGTCAAGCACGATGAACGCGTCAGATCCACCTAGTTCCAGCACAACCTTCTTGAGGTTGCGCCCGGCGACCTCGGCAACGGCCGCGCCGGCACGCTCACTACCGGTGAGTGAGACTCCGTGGTTACGCGGATCGGCGATGATGTCGGCCGCCTGATCGTTGGTGGCGAAGACGTTGATGTAGGCGTCTTCTGGCAGCCCCGCATCTTTGAAGATCTGCTCGATCGCGAGCGCAGACTCCGGGCAGCATGGCGCATGCTTGAGAATGATCGTGTTGCCGAGCATCAGATTGGGCGCGGCAAAGCGGGCCACCTGGTAGTACGGGAAGTTCCACGGCATGATCCCCAGGAGCGAACCGAGCGGCGCCGAACGTACGACGGCCTCGCCGCCGCCACTGACCGAAAGGACCTCGTCCTGCATCAGGCCGGGGCCTTCGGTGGAGTAGTAGTTGTAGATGCTTCCGACGATGCCGACCTCGCCGATTCCCTGGGCGACCGGCTTGCCCATCTCACGCCCGATGATCCTCGCGAGTTCTTCTTTGCGCTCGTCGTAGAGTTCGGCAACGCGAGCGAGGACCTTCGACCGCTCGCCGACCGGGGCGTTCTGCCAGGTCTTGAACGCCTCGTCCGAACGCTTCAACGCATCCTGGATTTCGGCGTCGGTGGCCTCGGGGTATTCCTTGACGGTCTCCCCGGTTGCTGGATTTACTACCTTATAAGAAGTCATGAGCCCACCCTAACCGCGCAGCTGCGGAACTGGAAGGCTCAGAACTCCGCAATTGCGGGTACAACCTCGCGGCCGAGGATTTCCAATGCGGTGATCTGCGAGACGTGCGGTACGCCGCCATGCACCTCCGAGACGCCGAGCTTCGCGAGCGCCTGCAGTTCCTCGATCAACTTGTCCACGCCTGCGCCGCCCTCGCCGGGATCCAGCGACCGCATGACGGTCTTCTCGATGTCGTCGTAGTCGCGGCCCTCGCGGTCGCAGTGTTCTCGCAGTACGTCGAGTTTATGGGTCAGGTCGTCGTTCGCGAACAGGTTGCACGCGTTCGCGTACTTGGCCACCATACGAAGGGTCTTCTTCTCGCCGCCGCCGCCGATCAGGATCGGTGGATGCGGCTTGGTGAGCGGCTGGGGCGAGTTGAGGGTTCTGGCCAACTGGTAATGCTTGCCGTTGTACGGCCCATCGTCATCGCTCCACATCTGCAGGCAGATCTGAATTGTCTCCTCGAGACGCTCGAACCGTTCTGCCAGAGGAGGGAACGGCAGTCCGAGACCGCGCGCTTCGTCTTCGTTCCAGCCCGCACCGATACCGAGCCAGGCTCGCCCACCGGACAACACGTCAAGGGTGCTGACGATCTTCGCCAACATTCCTGGCTCGCGGTAGATTGCGGCCGTAACCCAAGGCACGAGCTCGATCTTCGAGGTCCGAGCGGCGAGGAACCCGAGAGTCGTATATGCCTCGAGCATCTCGCGCTCCGGCGGTCCAAGCATGCTGATCTGCCAGACGTGGTCCATCACGCTGACCCGCTGAAAATCGGCCTCTTCGGCCGCCGAAACGATCCGGATGAGGTCGTCGCGCAGTCCGGCCGGACCACTCGGGAAGGTGTGGTCACTGATGTGCAGTCCGATTTTCATGAAGCCTCCGACAGGATGTGAAACACGGCGTTTTCCATTAGATACCTACTCCGGCAACGGCGCCGCGAACAGCACGCGGCAATACAGGCCTCATGAGCATCGATCAGGCGCCGACGTACGCCGCAAGATGCTCGCCGGTGAGGGTGGATCGCGCCGCGACGAGGTCGGCCGGCGAGCCCTCGAAGACCAGCCGGCCACCGTCGTGACCGGCGCCCGGTCCGAGATCGATAATCCAGTCGGCGTGCGCCATCACCGCCTGGTGATGTTCGATGACGATGACCGACTTGCCGGAGTCGACGAGCCGATCGAGCAGCCCCAGCAACTGCTCGACGTCGGCGAGGTGCAGGCCGGTGGTCGGCTCGTCGAGGATGTAGACATCACCCTTGTCGGCCATCTGCGTCGCCAGCTTGAGCCGTTGCCGCTCGCCGCCGGACAGGGCTGTGAGTGGTTGCCCGAGGGTCAGGTAGCCGAGCCCGACATCGACGAGCCGGTCGAGGATTTTATGCGCGGCCGGGATACTCGCCTCGCTGTCCTTTCCGAAGAAGGCTTCGGCCTCGTCCACCGACATGGCGAGCACCTCGGCGATGTTCTTGCCGGCGAGGTCGTACTCGAGCACGGCGGTTTGGAAGCGGCGACCCTCGCACTCTTCGCACGGCGACTCGACGGTGGCCATCACGCCGAGCTCGGTGAAGATCACCCCGGCACCGTTGCACGAGGGACAGGCGCCCTCGGAGTTGGAGCTGAACAATGCGGGCTTGACCCCGTTGGCCTTGGCGAACGCCTTGCGGATCGGCTCGAGAAGGCCGGTGTACGTCGCCGGGTTGCTACGCCGCGATCCCTTGATCGCGCCCTGGTCGACGACGACTACACCGTCACGCCCATCCACCGAGCCGTGAATCAATGAGCTCTTGCCGGAACCGGCGACACCGGTGACCGCGACGAGCGCTCCAAGCGGGATGTCGACGTCGACGCCCTGGAGGTTGTGCGTCGTGGCCCCGCGCACCTCAAGGGCGCCGGTCGGCGTACGCACCTCGTCCTTCAGCCGCGCGCGGTCATCAAGGTGCCGGCCGGTGATGGTGTCGCTCCCCCGCAGTCCCTCGACCGTGCCCTCGAAGACGATCTCGCCGCCGCCGGAGCCGGCCAACGGACCGATATCGACGACGTGGTCGGCGATCGCGATGGTTTCGGGCTTGTGCTCCACCACCAGCACGGTGTTTCCCTTGTCCCGCAGCTGCAGCAGCAACTGGTTCATCCGCTCTATGTCGTGGGGGTGCAGGCCGATCGTCGGTTCGTCGAAGACATAGGTGACGTCGGTCAAGGACGAGCCGAGATGGCGGATCATCTTGGTGCGCTGCGCCTCGCCGCCGGAGAGTGTCCCGGCGGGCCGATCGAGTGAGAGGTAGCCCAGCCCGATCTCGGTGAATGACTCGAGCAGGTGAAGCAAGCCGGCCAACAGCGGGCCCACGGAAGGTTCGTCCAGCCCGCGGACCCAGTCGGCCAGATCGCTGATCTGCATGGCACAGAGGTCAGCGATGCTCTTGCCGCGGATCTTCGATGAGCGGGCCTCCGGCGTCAGCCGGGTGCCCTCGCACTCGGGACAGGTCTGGAAGGTCACGGCCCGCTCGACGAAGCGACGGACGTGCGGCTGCATCGCCTCGGGATCTTTAGACAGCATCGACTTCTGGATCTTGGGGATGATGCCGTCGAAGGTCAGGTTGACGCCCTCGACCTTGATCTTGGTCGGCTCGGCGTACAGCATCGTATCGAGCTGCTTCTTGGTGAATTTCGCGATCGGCTTGTCCATCGGCAGGCCGACCCCGGCAAAGAGCCGGCCGTACCAGCCGTCCATTGAGTAGCCGGGGACCATCAGCGCGCCATCGTCAAGCGACTTGGAGTCGTCGTACAGCGCGGTGAGATCGATGTCGCTGACGTGACCCATGCCCTCGCACCGTGGACACATGCCGCCGAGATAGACCGCCTGCTTCACGGTCTTCTTCTCGACCCGGCCGCCTTTCTCGGTGGACATCATCCCGCTGGCCTTGCGGGTCGGGACGTTGAACGAGTATGCCGTCGGTGGACCGAGATGCGGATCGCCGAGCCGGCTGAACAAGATCCGCAGCATCGCGTTGGCATCGGTAGCGGTGCCAACCGTCGACCGCGGATTGGCCCCCATCCGCTCCTGGTCGACGATGATTGCGGTCGTCAGCCCCTCGAGGTAATCGACTTCGGGTCGAGTCAGCGATGGCATGAAACCCTGAACGAAGGCGCTGTAGGTCTCGTTGATCATCCGCTGGGACTCGGCGGCGATCGTACCGAATACGAGTGAGCTCTTACCTGATCCGGAGACCCCGGTGAACACGCTCAGTCGCCGTTTAGGCAACTCGACGCTGATGTCCTTGAGGTTGTTGACGCGAGCGCCTTGCACGCGTATTAGGTCATGGCTATCAGCGGCGTGTTTTGTCGTGGACTGCCTGTCCTTCTTGGTGGCCAAGGTCTTCGTGTCTCCATCGGTCGAGAGTGGCTTTGGCGCGCGCTCGATCGATCGAAACGCGAGAATGACACTCGCGCAGTAACTCGTCCCCGGAACGCGGTACTAGGTTAGATCAAAACCGTGGTATCCGACCGTCGCGACGCCGTTGGCCACCTGGGCATAGGTATCGACGCCGCCGACGAAAGGCATGAAGACCCTTTCTTTGCCCGGGATGTTGGCACCCATATACCAGGAATTAGCCTGCGGCATCAGCGTCATGTTGCCGAAGTCGTTGACCGTGCTCACCCAGTTGTCCTCTGCCTCCTGAGTCGGTTCCATCCGCGTCTTGCCTTGCGCGTTGAGGTAGCCGATCGCGTCGGTGACCCAGTTGACGTGGTATTCGATCGACACGAGCATGTTGGACAGCACCGACGGGCTGCCGGGACCGGTGATCATGTACAGGTTCGGGAAACCGACGCTCATCAGGCCGAGATAGGTGCGCGGCCCGTGTGCCCACTTTTCGCGCAGGAGCTGGTCCCCCGCACGAATCTCGATCCGGTCCAACGCACCGGTCATGGCATCGAACCCGGTCGCAAAGATGATGACGTCGACCTTGTGCTCGGTGTCGCCGGCGAGGATCCCGTCCTTGGTGATTTGTCTGATCGGCTGCTCGTTGATGTCGATCAGCGTGACGTTGTCCTGGTTGTAGACCTCGAAGTAACCGGTGTCCACGCACATCCGCTTGCTGGCGATTGGATACGTCCGCGGCGACAGCTTCTCGGCTGTCTCGGGGTCCTTGACCTTCTCGCGGATCTTCGAACGGACGTATTCGGCGACCTGGTCGTTCGAGCGCGCGTCGATCAGGGCGTCGGCGAACCCCGAGTTGAATCCGAGCCCACCTTTTTGCCAACGCTCATCGAAGTCCCGCTGGATTTCCTCAGGCGGCGCCTCGGACATGAGTCCGGTCCCGGCGTTGGTGAAGAACCCGATGCGGGTGTTGCGATCCCGCTCGCGAAACGCCGGGTAGTCCGCCTTGATCTCCGCGAGCTGCTCCTCAGTCCAAGGGTGATTGTGTGCCGGTACAGCGAAGCTTGGCGTCCGCTGGAACACCGTTAGCTCCAGTACGTCGGGAGCGATCGCGGTGATCGTCTGCAAACCAGAAGACCCGGTGCCGATCACGGCGACCCGCTTGCCGGTCAGGTCGACACCCTCATGGGGCCAACTAGAGGTGTAATACTGCTCCCCGGCGAAATCCTCCATGCCTTCGAACTTCGGCCGAGACGGCGCCGACAGGCAGCCGGTCGCTGCGATCACGTAGCGAGACGTGAGCTGCGCACCGTCGTCGGTGGTCGTCGTCCACGTGTCCGCGTCCTCGTCGAACTCCAGCTTCTCGACCCTGGTATTGAACGAGATGTCCTTGCGCAGATCAAATCGGTCGGCAACGTGTTTGGCGTACTTGAGCAACTCGGGTTGCGCGGCGTACCGCTCGGACCAGTTCCATT
The DNA here is from genome assembly GCF_003003235.1 of Antricoccus suffuscus. Lineage (NCBI taxonomy): Bacteria > Bacillati > Actinomycetota > Actinomycetes > Geodermatophilales > Antricoccaceae > Antricoccus > Antricoccus suffuscus. Next base: position 27,321 of record NZ_PVUE01000021.1, on the reverse strand, counting down.
CTTGTTCGAGATCCTCGTCGAATGAGTACGAGTAGTGGATCGACTCTATGTCACAACGCGCGCCCGGGTATCTGTTCCAGTACCACGTGCCCCCGACATCGTCGCCGGCCTCAATTACACGCGCGCTGACGCCGATCTTGCGCAGCTTGTGCAGCTGGTACATGCCGGCGTACCCGGCTCCGATAATGACTACGTCGACGTCGGTCATTTGACGGCAGCTCCTTTGAGATCGGCGATCCGGCTGTTGATTCGGTCCGCTACATAGTCGATCCCGACCCGGTTGCCCGGCAGGATGTTGACCATCTGGAAGAACGCGTGCATCTGGCCTTCTGCGGTCGACACCTCGACGGGCACGCCCGCGCTTTTGAGTGCTTCGGCGTACGCCGCGCCCTCATCATGAAGGGGATCGCACTCGGCGAGATATACCAACGCCGGTGGCAGGCCCGCGAGGTTGGGATTCCGCAACGGCGATGCATCGGGGCTCTTGCGTGCTTCCTTATCCGGCAGATAGTGGTCCCAGAACCAGATCATCGTCTCGCGACTGAGCAGCAGTTGATTGTCCGGATCCAGATACGACGCGGTCTCCAGATCGCAATCGGTAACCGGGTAGACGAGCACTTGGTAGTCGATCTTCGGGCCGCCCTTGTCACGCGCCCACTGGGTCATGACCGCGGCGATATTGCCACCGGCGCTGTCCCCCGCAACGATGAACGGCACATCAGATCCCGCGAACTCGGCCGCGTGCTCGGCGGCCCACTGGAGCCCGATGTAGCTATCGTCGATCGCCGTCGGGAACGGGTGCTCCGGCGCTTTGCGGTAGTTGACGAGCACGACGACCGACTGAGTGGCGTTAACCAGTTCCCGGCCGAGATTGTCGTACTGCAAGTCGATGTCGCCAATAACCCAACCGCCACCATGGATATAGACGATGACCGAGGTCGCTGCGCCTTCCGGCTTGAGGACACGCACCCGGAACGTGCCGCCGTCCTTGCCCGTGAGGCGAGTGTTGTGGACCTCGCCGACCTCGGGACCGCGTCCGCTCATGCCCGCGAGCACCGGTCCATTGATCCGCGCGATCGACGGCGTAACTTCATGCATCGGTGGCGCGCCGGCCTCCGCCATCGCGGCAATAAATCCTTGCGAAGCCTGATCCAGTGTCATAAATTCACCGACTGCTTTCTGACCTGCCATCCGGCAGATCGACCGAAAATCGCGGTCGCGCACATGACACGACCCAACGTGTCCCCTGAAACGCGAATGCGAATGCGCATGGTGACGACGCGTCCAGCGGCATCAAACCCGTCGACTCGCTTGTGGCGATGACGGTTAAAAATCTTCTATATGTCTGTGATGCACTGACTGTAAGCGCGAGTTCATCGGCCCGTCAACCGAGCACACCGCTTCGATGAACATTTGTTCAGACGATGGTGCCGCTTGCGCGCAGTTTGGCTAGGCGATCGGCGTCGTACCCGATCTCGCGCAGCACTTCGTCACTGTGCTCGCCGAGTTCGGGTGGATAACGGGGAGTGATCTTGTCGACTCCGCCAACATTGATCGGGTTGGCGACGGTCATCATCTCCCCGGACTCGAACGGGACGATGACCCCGTTGGCGAGCATCTGCTGGTCGTTCGGGATGTCAGCCGACTCGGCCACGACCTCGAACACGATCCCCTTCTCGGTAAGTATCGTGCGCCACTGCGCCTGATCCTTCGTCGCGAATGCGTCGTCGAAGATCTTGATCAGCTCGGCCGAGCGCTCGTGGCGGTCGGCCCTGGTCTCAAACCGTGGGTCACTGAGCAGGTCACTAAGGCCGAGGCATTCGACGAGCAGCGGCCACTGGCGCGGTTCGTTGAGAGCGGTCAAGATCAGCCACTTGCCGTCTTGGCAGCGGTAGTGGTTGCTCAGCGCGTTGGCGCCGTGCTCACGCGGCGGGCGCGGGATGAACTGCGCCCCCGTCAGCGCTGCCTGCGCCATCACCGCGTTCGCCCAGGCCCCGTTCGCGAGCAACGACGATTGGACCAAGGTGCCCTTCTTCGTCCGCTCGCGCTGGTAGAGAGCCATGACGATGCTCGCGAACAGCGTCATCGCCGACGGATGGTCGCCCATCCCGGATGGCGCACGGCCAGGTGTCGCGCCTGCATGCGCGCGCGTGGCATCCATGATCCCGGACCGGGCCCAGTACGCCGTCATGTCAAAGCCCGGCTTGGCGACCTCGTCGCCGCGCTCGCCGTACCCGGTGAACGAGGCGTAGATCAACTGGTCGTTATGCGCCGAGAGCGTCTCGTATCCGATCCCCAGCCGAGAGCGGACGGCGAGCGGCAGGTTGGTGATAAAGACATCCGCCTGACCGACAAGGTCGGCGAGCACCGCCTGGCCGTCAGCCGTGGACAGGTCGAGGGCCAGGCTGCGCTTGTTGCGGTTGTCGAGCATCCAGGCGAAGTTGTGCTCGCTCTTGGGCATTCCCGGCAGGTAGCCCATGGTCCGGTCCGGGTCGCCCTCTCCGGGCGATTCGACCTTGATGACGTCGGCGCCGAAGTCCGACAAGATTGTCGCGGCTGCCGGCGCGGCGATGTAGCTCGCGCAATCGATGACCTTGAGCCCGTCAAACATGCTCGTCACTTGGCAGCGTCCTCGCCGTCGACGGTAAGAACGACCTTGAGGCGGCCGACGGACGGCCGGGCAGCGATTTCGAAGGCCTGCTGCACGTCAGCGATTGGCATCACGTTGGTTACGTATCGCTGCGCGAGGCCCGGGTGCGCGCGCAGGTATTCCTGCGCCGCCCTCAGATATCTCGCGTGCTCGGTGGTGATCCCTGCATGAAGCGTCAGGTTCTTGCGAAATAACCAGTGGAAGTCGATCGGGTAGTACGGGTCGTCATTGACGCCGAACGCCATGATCTGCCCGCCGACAGCGGCCGCGGTGATCGCGTCATTAAGGGTACCGATTTGGTGGCCAACGGCCTCGACGACCAACATTGGCCGCTCATCCTTGGTCAACGTCGGCGCCCAGTTTCGGCTCGATCCGTAGATGATCTTGTCGACGCCGAAGTCGGCGCCCAGATCGCTGCGATCGACCACATCGACACCGATGACCTCACTCGCACCGCGAGACTTGAGCACGTGGCTGAACAGCAGTCCGATCGGGCCTTGGCCGATGACCGCCGCCCGGCGTCCGGCCACGCTGTCGAACCGATCAACGGCGCACATCACGCACGCCAGCGGCTGGGCGACCACGGCCGCAACATCAGAAATGTCCGGTTCGACCGGCACGACCTGGTCGGCGTACGCGGTGAAGACCTCGACGAGCCCCTGTAGGTCCTTTGCCCAGCCGATGACCCGTTGGCCAACGGCGATCGACGTACTTTTGGAAGCGACGACGTCACCGACGATCTCGTGCAGCGGCCATACGCCTGGCGCTTTCTCCTGCGGGTCGAAATGCATCCGCACCGGCGGTAGGTCGCTGCCGCAGATCCCTCCGGCACGCAATCGCACAAGCAGTTCCCCCTCACCGATGTCGTCCATGCCGGGCGTCGGCACCTCGGTATTGCGGAATTGGTGGGGAGCGATGAGCCGTTGCGACCACATACGTTGGCTAGTCCTTTGTCTTGTCGGGAGAAGGCTAAGAGTCGGCGGCGCCGAGAAGTTGCCGCGGGACCTGCACGTGCTTGGCGCGGATGTATTCGCCCACGGCCTTTCCGATCTGGTCGACACGCAAATTGGACGATCCGCCGGTGCCCAACAGGCCCTTGAGCAGGAAATGCACCGCGCCCAGGTTGGGGAACTCGTGTCGAACGATATCGATGTCCTTGGCCTCGGGGACGAGCATGTAGAACTCGTCCGTGGTGAGCGCCTGCCGCAGCCAGGAGTAGGCCGCTTTGTCGCGGACCCAGATGCCGACGTTGCTGTTGCCGCCCTTGTCCCCACTGCGCGCGTAGGCGAGCGCGCCGAGTTCGACCGTGCGCAGGTCCGCGGCCCGATAGCTCTCGGGTCGGGGCTCGTCGTGCTCCGGCTGAGTGCTTAGCTCCGTTTCGTCCGGCGGCGCGATGTCAAGCGCAGTGCCGTCCCACAACACGGCCCGATGGTTGATCAGCGCCATGTCCAGAAGGGCCGGCCAATACTCGATCCGTGGCTGAGGCTCGGCAGCGCGGGACGCCGCACCGTCGCGATAATAGCCGGGGATACTGCTGAGGTAGAGGCTGTTGAGCCGGCCGGCGAGGTTGAACTCTTTGAGCGTTTGGCGATCCCGCGCGGTGGCCATGAAACGCACCGGCACCGTCGCATCCCACTGACTCTGTGGATCTGCCGCCGCCGTACCCAGTGGGGTCACGACATAGTCGTCGACACCGACGGTCATGTTGCGGCCGACCTGGGAGCGCAGCAGGTCGACCTTCTTCTCCACGTCCGGTGCCGTGACGTACGCCGTCTCCATCACTTGGTAGCCGATCGGCGCGAAGGTTGCGACCTTGGTCGTCGGGGGCGGCGGCGAACCGACGACCCCTGATACAAGGACTCGGTCCGGGCCGATTTGCTCGAGTTGAATGCTCTCGATGTGCAGCGTGACGTCGGGATTGAGGTAACGCGGGCCCTGGATCTCATAGAGGATCTGCGCAGTGACGGTGTCGACGGTGACGGCGCCGCCGTCACCGGAGTGCTTGGTGATCACCGTCGATCCGTCGGCGGCCACCTCGGCGATCGGAAAGCCCGGGACCAGCATGTTGGGTACGTCGGCGAAACCGGAGAAGTTGCCGCCGACTGCGTGCGATCCGCATTCAATGATGTGCCCCGCGGTGACAGCGTGCGCGAGAGCGTTCCAGTCGTCGCGCGCCCAGCCGTGCCACCACGCCGCCGGCCCGAGCGTCAACGAGGCGTCGGTGACCCGGCCACACACGACGATGTCTGCACCGGCCTCAAGCGCGGCGGCGATCCCCCAACCACCGAGATACGCGTTTGCCGCGATCGGCTCGTACCCCCATGAGCTCAGCGGCTCGCCGGTGTCGAGGTTCTGCAGCAGATTGCCGTCCTTTTGCAAGTCCCCGAGCTGCTCGAATACGTTGTCGCCCTCGACGTGCGCGACCTTCAGGTCCGCGCCGGATTGCGCGACCAACTCGCGCAGCACCACTGCCATGGCAGCGGGGTTGAATCCACCTGCGTTGGTGACCACCTTGATGCCGCGCTCGGCGATCGCCGACAGGTGCGGCTTGATCTGCTCGAGGAAGTATTCGACGTACCCGCGCGTGGTGTCTTCCTTGTAACGCGTGGAGAGGGAGGCGAGGGTGACCTCCGCAAGGAAGTCACCCATGAGTACGTCGATCGGGTCGCCGGTCATGGCCTCGTCGATCGCGGTGTAGCGGTCACCGTAGTAGCCGGAAAAATTGGCGATGCGCACAGGTTGCTTAGCCATCGATCAAGGCCTCTCGATATTTAGCGATGCTTAAGATGTCTCGCCGCTCGACGTTACCGTGCGGCCGCCGCGCAGGCCATCCCCGCACACTCTTGCAATCCGCTTGTGTCACGGACTGTGCACCTGTGTCACGGACCTCGGTGACACAAGCGCACCATTGATGACACAAGAGCCAGGTAGTCAGTTAGTTAGCGTCTGGTCGGGGCGGCGCTGCGCCCCGCCCTGAGACCCCGGTAAAGATGTCGCTGTCCGTCTCGGTCAGGTCAGCGAGGCGGGCGGACGCCGCGTATCGGTTGAACTGTTGTTTCGTTGCCGTCAGGCTGGCCTCGGGCATCCCCACCAGTCGAGCGGACAAGGACGCGACTTCGACGTCGAGGTCCGTTGGTGCCACGACAGCATGCAGCAGACCGAATCGCTCGGCTTGTGCGGCATCGACGGGCCGACAGGTCATGATCATCTCCCGCGCCCGCGCCGCGCCGATCTCTTTGATTAGTAAGGGGGTGCCGCCCCACGAGAGCGGCATCCCGAGTTCCACCTCGGGCAGCGAAAACACCGTGTCGTCTGCACCGACCCGAAAGTCGCAGGAGACAGCCAGCAATACGCCGCCACCGACCACATGCCCGTGCGTCCGCGCAATCGTTATCGCCCCGCACGCGGCGATCGCCTGGCACGCGCGGTGTCCGGTCTCGGCGACGTACCGCCGCTGCCGGACCGAGGTGCCCGCGACAGGACGCGAGGGCGGGTTGCGCAGATCGGCCCCTGCGCTGAAGGCGCGCCCAGCGCCGCCCAGCACGACGACGCGGACGTCATCATGGTCGGCGACCGCATCGAATACCGCGGCAATCTCGTTCAAGGTCTTGTCATCGAGCGCGTTGAGGATCTTCGGGCGGTTGAGCCACACGTGCAGGACCGCGCCCTCGCGCACCAGCGTCAGTCGCTCGAGCGGGTCCTCGCGGGTCGGGATCGCGCCCGCGTCGCCCACGTCAGTCATGGCCGGGACCTCTGAAACGCGCTGTTTGACGTGCCCTCATCGCGCTCCTCCACTACCTCTACGACCAGTGCGGGCACCCTAACACCGCGAACTGGCAATGCCGGACCATCGGCCTGCCGGGGAGGTCATCAGCGTGTCGGCCCCAGACGTTCCGCGAGGACCGGTGCGACGATCCGCGCTAGCGTCAGAACTGCCCAGGCACGTACTCACCTCCTGGCTGCCGGGTAATGACGTTCATCCGGTTGAACAGGTTGATCAGGGCGATCTGCGCCACCAGGGCCATCAGCTGTTCCTCGTCGTAGTGCTCTGTCGCGCTCGCCCATACCTGGTCGGTGACGCCGGAACCGTCAGCGAGCCGGGTGCCTTGTTCGGTGAGTTCAAGCGCTGCACGTTCGGCGTCGGTGAAGACCGTTGTCTCCCGCCAGCCCGCCACGAGATTGAGCCGTAGTGGCGTTTCGCCCGCGCGCGCTGCGTCCTTAGTGTGCATGTCCAGGCAGCCCCCGCAGCCGTTGATCTGGCTCGCCCGGATGTTTACCAGTTCGAGGGTCGCCGCAGGTACGGACGACGTGGTCACGACTTTGCCTGCCGCAACGATGTGCTTGACGAGCTTCGGTGCGATATCGGTGCCGAACGGGTTGAGTCGAGCTTGCATGATGATCTCCTTCGTCTTCTGTGGGTTTCACCTACTTGGACGAGGCTGACGCCGGGAACGTAACACCGCGCGTCGACCATAGGTGCCCGCGCGAACCGCTCATCTCGCGCCGACGGTCAGAAGAAAACGCGATCTAGCTAGGGCGCCCAGGGAGGTCCATCGCCGCGAGACGCTCACGGTCGACCACCGAGATCACCTCAACGATCCGGTCGTCGACGACGGTGCACGCCATCACGGCCAGCGGCTTGCCCGTCGGACCCCACGCCACGATCCCCGGCTCACCATTGACGAGCACTCGGCGCGCGGTCACCTTCGCGTCCTTGCCTCGCTGAGCCTGCGCCGCGAGCTCGGTCGCGCCCAGTTTGACTGTCACGCCTTGCGGCGTGTGCACGCTCCACCGCACGTCCGGATCGAGCACTCGCAGCAGCCCCTCGAAGTCGCCTTCGCGCGCCGCCGCGATAAACGCATCAACCACGGCCCGCTGCCGGCGCCGGTCCTGGTTAGGGGCCCGTGAGCCCTGTACCTTTCGGCGGGCCCGGCTGGTGAGCATCTTGCTGGCATCGGCGGACTTACCGATGATCTGACCGACCTCCTCGAACGGCACCGCGAACATGTCGTGCAGTACGAGCGCCAGCCGCTCCGCGGGGCGCAGGGTATCGAGCACCACCAGCAGCGCGAGTCCGACCGACTCGGCGAGCAGCGCCGTGTCCTCCGGCGCGTCCTCGTCGTCGGTCACGACCAACTCGGGCAGCCGCTGGTCGTCGTACGACGCCTCGGGTTTGGCCTTGCGCGATCGGAGCATGTCAATGCACACGCGGCCCACGACGGTAGTCAGCCAGCCAGCGAGGTTGTCGATCGCTGCCGGGCCTTGTCGCGCCAGTCGCAGCCATGCCTCTTGGACCGCATCTTCGGCATCCGCCCGCGACCCGAGCATCCGGTAGGCCACCGCCACCAGCCGCCCGCGGTGTTCCTCGAATGCCTCGACTACCGCTTGCTCCGACATCGATCCAGCCATATGTCGTTACCTCCTACAGGCGAGTCTCGTCATAACCACGACGTGCCCGCTCGTGCCAACGTAACGGGCACGCAGAGACTTGCCAGTGATTCGCGGATTTGCCGCCACATCCGTAGGGCTGCCTCGGCTAGCGTCGTCGTTCGCTTGGCGACTCGTCGGAAGTCGCGCCCCACTTCTTCCGGTAAGCGGAATCAGGGTCGGCCTCGAACTCATCGGGCTGAGGAGCGACCTCTGCCATGTCTAACAGCGGAGCAGCATCTACGGCACCCGGTTCATTGTCGTCCGTCGCCATGCAGGTCTCCTGTCATCACCGACGTCGTCATGCTTACTCTTGGAGCGAGCGAAGTCGATCAGGGTTAAATGGTAGGCAACCGCAAACGCGCAGGTTGTCGCCATGATTAGGTAGAGCCGACCGCGGGACTCGAACCCGCAACCCTCTGTTTACAAGACACGGCCTGGTGTCCCTAGTCGCGCCTACTTCGCTTTTATATCTGGCAACTAAGAAATTCCGTACTTTCTCGTATCGTCTCGTATCGTCTCGTATCTCGCCGTTTGTGACCAGGTTTGTGACCACGCGGTTAACGTCCCCTCGCTTCAGATCCAACTGCCGTGTACCCCAGGATCGGTCCGCTAAGAGTCACTTTCCGGTGGAAAGTACTCCGTCCATTCATTTGAGGTGGGCGTTCCAGGCGTCGCGGCAACGTACGCATTTGCCGCTGGCAGAATCTCAGAGCGCCAGCGCTGCAGAAACTTCTCCATGCAAGCAAAGAACTCCAGGTCTTCCCAAGGGCCTGAGCGGAACATCCATTCGATCAAGGTTCCTTCCGCCGCTGACAGGACATGTTTGACTCCGCCTCTGTGCCTCCCGCCATCAGCGGCAACTGATTCGAAATAGATCGGCCCGACGACCAAGTTCGCCTCCGGCCCTGTCATCGTCATTTGCTCATATAGAGCCCGGATTCCCCCCTTCAATTCGCCATTCCGTCCGATTATTCGGACGTGTTTGAGTTCCTCATCGTCGTGTAAGCCTCTCCACCAGTCCGCCATCGCTTGGTTCACCTTGAGGGCAGGCGCTGCTTCAGCGTTAAGAGTGCGGGCCACAGCGCATGCACAGTCGAACACGTACGGCACGTAATCATTGAAACTGGGCCCCGCTCCGACTCGGCCTCGTTGGTCGGCCAGCACCCGATCGGCGCGGTCAAGGGCATTCTCGGTAAACACCAAACTTGGACCAGACACGTTGTTCAACGTAGCGCGCCTGACTGTTCGCTCGCAATCGCTAGCAGACGTACTTGCCTTCTCATCGCTCCGTCCGCCAGCCCCGGTCGACGCGAATAGTGATAGGCACCAAGACCGTGGTGGATCACTTCCGTCGGGCAGCCCGTACGGAACTCCTCGCGACCTTCCCTCCGCTAGTCCTCCTCCGGACTCGCTCGCGGTGTGTTGCGTCCATTGAGTCTATCGATTTCTTTCTCGACTTCTCTCCGCTCCTTGTCTTGTATCCTGCGGCCAGCCACAGTGAGCGACAAAACAAGCACAGCGAAAATCAGAATCAAAACGATCGTCGATCCGCCTCCACCCGATTCGCCCCCCGGGTCGGGGTTGTACGCGAAAAAATCGCTAATCTTCTGCATGACCATTGGCTGCCCCCGCAATTGGTCGAGGCCCTCACCGTACGAGTACCGGCTCTTTAAGCAAAGCCTCGCCTGGGCCAGGCACGATCCGCGAGCGGCCCGACGGCGCCCTGTCTAAGTCGGTCTCGCGTAGATAGTGAGCCGTACTGCCTCCGGACCCGTCCGTGCGGCACCGCGATCGACCCCCGGCCGACGTCCGGCATGTTCGCGAGGTCCGCGACGACCATCGCGACGGCGGTCACGATGTCGTCGTGAGATCCGGCCGGGTTTTGAATCTTGACCACTCCGGGCGCCGTCTCCACCAGGCGCGTTGCGATGAACTCATCGCGCAACTCGGCGTCGTCGGGCAGGTCGAGTGCGCGGTCTCGCAGGGCTCCCCACAGCGACCGCGCCAGACGGTTGGCGCCAGCCGAACTAAACACGTACTCATCCGTTTTGACGCCTTGCCTGGCTAGTGTCACTGCTCGGGCACGACGTCGCGACGTACTCGCGGTTCTATCTGGTCACAGACGACGACGGCGCAACAGCAGCGGCCGAGGTAGCCGGGCGGATATTCGCGGTTTGACCGTTTTCGGTCATTTGTGACCAAGATTTGTGACCAGAGACAAAATGGTCCCTCCCTACACGAATTAGGGAGGGACCATTTCTATGCTCTGACCAGGTGGCTTTACGGCCCGATCAGCGGAGCCGACCGCGGGACTCGAACCCGCAACCCTCTGTTTACAAGACAGATGCGCTGCCAATTGCGCCAGGTCGGCGATGTGCGGCATCCATCGTAGACGGCGGCCACCGCGCACGCCCGGTCGGGCGCGTTGCTAGAGACCAGCCCCTTACTAAGTCCCCTGCACTAGTTCTCAGTTCGCGGCGACGTACGCGACGGCCTTGTCCACGATCTGCTCGATCGGCAGATCGAAGTCGACCACCAATCCGCGTTCGCGCGGTTCGAGTTCCTCAAGCGTCGCGTACTGGGAGTCGACCAGTGCCGCGGGCATGAAGTGACCGGAACGCTCGGCGACGCGTCGTACGACGACCGACCGCTCACCTTCCAGATGCACAAAGAGCACGCCCGGTGCATGTTTGCGCAGCACGTCCCGATAGGCGACTCGTAGCGCCGAGCATCCCATCACGCCGCCACCGGACTGGTGGCGACCGAGCCATGCTCCGACCGCCTCCAGCCACGGCCAGCGATCAGCATCCGTGAGCGGCGTTCCACTGGCCATTTTGGCGATGTTGGATTCGGAGTGGAAGTCATCGGCGTCGGCATACGGCACGCCCAGGCGCTCGGCGAGCGCGCGACCGGCGGTGGTCTTGCCCGACCCGGACACCCCCATCGTGACGATGGGCGGGTAACTGTCTCCGAGGGCCTTCTCGACCACGCAAACCTCCACAGCAGGTTGAGTCCGATCAATCAAGTCTGACCCATGGGCAACAATGATCTGGTGAGTGTTGCCCTCGGAATCGATATCGCAGGTGATTTCTGGGTACGCCGCACCGACGAATCATCCGCCGTCCGACTCGCTCCCGCAGATGTCGCGCCAACCCTCACCCGGATCGAAACCGCCGAAAGGCCTCGCTGGATCCTGCCCGGAGCCGCCTCGATCTATCCCACGCTGCGCGAGCTCGGCGTGCGCCTGGACCGATGCCACGACGTCGTACTGGTCGAGGCGCTCCTGCTGGCGGCCGAGGGCCGGTACGGCGCCCCGTCCCATCCGGCCGCATCCTTGGCGCGGCTGCACGGAATCGAGGCGCCGGAGGCCCGCCTCACGAGTCCGTCGCATTCTGCGGACCCAGAGCCACTCGCGCTGTTCAACCGTGCCGCGCTGATGTCCGACGCCGACCCGGCGAGTGCCGCGTTTGAGATTTACCAGGATCAGGTACGTCGTATCGCAGAACGAGCGCACCCCAACGCCTTTGGAATTCTGTGCGCCGCCGATTCGCTCGGTGCGCTGCTCGCGGTGGAGATGACCGAGGCCGGAATCCCTTGGGACGCCGGCGTACACGACGCGTTGCTCACCGACCTACTGGGCGAACGCCCACGCTCCGGTGGCCGGCCGCCGAAGATGGCCGCGCTCGCCGACCAGGTGCGCGCGGCGTTTAACGGCGCGCAGGTCAACCCCGACTCCCCCGCCGACCTCATCGCGGCGTTCGGCCGGCAGGGTGTCGAGCTGGAATCGACCCGCTCTTGGGTGATCAGAAAGATCGACCATCCAGCGATCGCTCCTTTGCTGACCTACAAGGAACTTTCGCGAGTGCACACGGCCAACGGCTGGGCGTGGCTGCACACCTGGGTACGCAATGGAAGATTTCGACCGGAGTACGTCCCGGCCGGGGTTGTCTCCGGGCGGTGGGCGACACGTGGGGGCGGGGCGCTGCAGATCCCGCGGCGCCTGCGCGGCGCCGTCGTCGCCGACCCCGGCAAGACGCTCGTAGTCGCGGATGCAGCCCAGCTCGAACCGCGTGTCCTCGCCGCGATGTCCGGCGATCCGGGCATGATGCGCGCGGCAGGATCAACTGACATGTACGAAACCCTTGCCGCGCAGGCGTTCGGAGGTGACCGGGCTAAGGCGAAGATCGGCCTGCTCGGCGCGATGTATGGCCAGGTCGGAGGTGGCGCTGCCGCTCCCCTCCAGGTGCTCAGGGCTCGCTACCCCCGCGCCCTGCGGCTATTGGAAGACGCCGCGCACGCCGGCGAGCGCGGCGGTCTCGTCCATTCGCACCTCGGTCGCACGAGCCCTCCGCGCTCAGAGCGCGACCCGTCACCGGCTCAGGAGCGGGCGCGTGGCAGGTTCACCCGCAACTTCGTCGTACAGGCAACGGCCGCCGAGTGGGCCGAGTCGCTGCTGGGAATCCTGCGCCAGAAGCTGTTTGCGGCGTACGGCGACAGCGACAGCGCTCGGATCGTTTTTTACCAGCACGACGAGGTGATCGTGCACTGCGACGCGGAACTCGCCGAGGCGGTGGGCGCGGCGATCAAGGATTCTGCCGACGCCGCCTCCAGGCTGTTGTTCGGCGACACGCCGGTGATCTTTCTGATGGAGGCGAAGTCGGTCAAGTCGTACGCCGAGGCCAAATGAATCGTCGCCCGCGAAATCTCATCCCTAGCTGGAAGGTTTGACGCGCTCAGCGCATCAAACTCTCCAGCTAACCTCCGGAGGAGGCGGGACGGTTACGTGGAGATCGACGGACCCGGCTCGACCGGCGTGAGCACCGGAATTTTCGGCAGTCGCCCGTCACCGGACGACTTCCGGGCCAGCCGTCGGCCGACCCACGGCAGCACGTGTTCGCGGTAGTAGCCGATCGTGCGCACTTCGCTCGTGGCGGCCGCTTCGATCGCGGACCACTCATCCGGCACCGGTACGTCGAGCGCCGTGAGCACATTGCTCGCCACGTGCACATGCCCGAGCGCGTTGAGATGCATGCGGTCGGCTGACCAGAAGCGGATGTCAGTCAGCGCCGTGTCCGCCCAGTTGTCGACGAAGGTGACACCGTCGCGCGGGAAGGTCGCGAGTACGGCGTCGTCCAACTGCTGACCGCGCCGTTGGATCAGCCGACCTGCGGGCAGATGGCGCGACGGATTTGCGCCGCTAAGCAGTAACAGGTGGATCCCCGCACCGACGACTCGTCGGGCCGCCGCCGAGAGCTGGTCGGCGACCGGCTGGATCGCCACGCGCGGGCGCATGATGTCGTTGCCGCCGCCGTTGAGGCTGAGCAGTTGCGGACGCAGGTCGATCGCCGGTTGTAGCTGCTCGTCGAGCAAAGGACCGAGCTTCCGGCCGCGAATCGCGAGGTTTGCGTAGGTCACCGGCTGCGGACTCGCCGCGGCCATGCCGAGCGCGACCAGATCGGCCCAACCCCGCACCCGCCCGTCGGGCAGATCATCGCCGTACCCCTCGGTGAAACTATCGCCGATCGCGGCGTAACTGCTGAACATGCCTCAACGCTATCGTCCACGGCTGCGGGGCCAACACCGGTTTGCAAGACGCCGCGCGGCCAACGGCCGATGAACGGCGCGTCGCGCCAACCCGCGGATCATCTCTAGCCTGGAATCTATGGACGCGCCCGTATCCTTTACGCTGTCCTGATGCGCGCATGCCTCCCGACGCTGGCCCGGATACCTCGTCGCACCTTCCTCCTCACGGCTTTCGCCGCCGTCGTCCTGTCCGGATGTTCCGCTGGCAACGACCCTGTTTCGGCCTCGAGCACATCGCCTGACAAGGCGCCCACGACCTCAGCGGAGGCGTCGACCCCGCCCCCGACGGCCGCAGAGACGCCTGCCGCGTCCGCGCTTACGCTGACGGTCAACGGCCAACAGACCGAGCTCATGCCGACCGACGTGTACTGCTCGGGCACACCGGGCGATATCCAGCACATCATCGGGAAAACGAACAACCAATTACCGTTGGTCGAGGCCGAGAAATCAAACTTCGCGATGGTCAAGATCGGACAGGGCGCCCCGCACAAGACACAGCAGCCTGATGGGATCAGTTACGGGGCGGACAGCGTAACTTTTGTCAATGTTTCGCTCGGATCGGCAACGCTCGATGGCACGATGGCCTGCACGAAATGGGAGAGCTGATCCCCCGGTCTTCGGACCCGGCCTCGTCTGGTGGTTTTCGTCGTTCACGGTTGAGGATTTTCCGGGCGCCAGACATGGGCATTTCGGCGCGCAGTTCCAAACTTCGCGGACATTTGTAGGGTCGCGGGCGTGCACAACGACCACCCGAGCCGGCGTACGGAGGGCGGCGCCGATCGTTCCAGGGCCTAGCGAATCCGCTTTCAGGTAGAGGTTGGCCACCGGTGGGCAGCAGCCGGCCGCGGCGGTCAGCGTTCCGGCCATAGGCTTACCGGCGTGGCAAAACATTTCGCAGACCCGGTCGCCGAACTGACCGAAGCACCGACCCCGCCGGAGACCCCGGTAGGCCTCAGCGTCCCGGCCATGTCCGGCGACAACGAACGACGCCGCGCGTTGCGCAAGATGAAGGCAACCGCGGCCGGCCTGCTGATCCTGGCGGCGATCATCTTTATCGCGTGCGTGATCTGGCAGAAGAACGCCGCACCCACCTGGGTCGGCTACGTGCGCGCGACGGCCGAGGCGTCCATGGTGGGTGCGCTCGCGGACTGGTTCGCGGTCACGGCGCTGTTTCGGCATCCGCTCGGGCTGAAGATCCCGCATACCGCGATCATTCCCAACAAGAAGGACCAGATCGGCGAAAGCCTCGGCGAGTTCGTCCAGTCCAACTTCCTCACCGGCCCGGTGCTCGCAGACAAGCTGCGCCAGATCGGCGTATCGCAGCGGATCGGCCAGTTCATCGCCGAGCCGGCCAATGCCCGCCGACTCGGCGACACGATCGGCGCCGCGATCGAAGGCGCCACCGAGATCATGAACGACGACGACGTACAGGCCGCGTTGGACTCGCTCATCGTGTCACGGGTACGCGCCACGCCCGCCGCACCGCTGCTCGCGAAGGTCATCGACATCGCCGTCGACGGCGGGAACCATCAGCACATGCTGACCGCCGCTCTCAAAGGCATGGCGAAGTTCTTGGAGGAAAACAAGGCCGTCTTCCGGCAGAAGGTCTCCGAGGAGTCGCCCGACTGGGTGCCCAACTGGGTCGACGATCGCATCTTCACGAAGATGTTCACCGGCGTACAGAGCTTCATCCACGACGTCTCGATCGATGAAGACCACGAGCTACGGCACCAGTTCGACGCGCGAATCAAGGAGTACGCCGAGGACCTGCGCACGAATCCGGCCACGGCGGCCAAGGTCGACGCGATCAAGGAGGACGTGCTCAGCCACCCGGCAGTCAAGGAATGGTCCTCGTCATTGTGGTCGGCGATCAAACGCAACCTTGTCGACCTCTCCAAAGACCCCGAATCGCCGCTGCGCCAACAGATCGAGATGACCATCATGCGGTTCGGCACGATGCTCACCACCGACGACACACTGCGCGGCAAGATCGACGGCTGGGTCGAACGTGCGCTGCTGTACGTCGTTGACCAGTACAAAGGCGACATCGCGGACCTCATCTCTGGCACGGTCGCGCGTTGGGACACGGTCGAGACGTCTAAGCGCATCGAGCTGCAGGTCGGCCGCGACCTCCAGTTCATCCGGATCAACGGCACTGTGGTCGGCGCCCTCGCCGGGCTCGTCATCTACACGATCGCCCAGCTCATCGGCTAGCGGTACCGCACGGTTTCGTCGCGGACGGGCGGGTTAGTGGCCCTTGAAGGCTTCCTCGAGCCACCACGACGGCTGGTCGCGCACGACCTTGGCGTCGATGAGCAGTGGCCGCGCACGGTCGCCGGCGAGCCAGTCACCTACCGCATCAAGGTCCGCGCTTCGCCGTACGGTGATTCCGTCAAAGCCATATCCGATGGCAATCTGCGCGAAATCCGTCTCCGGAAACTGCACGGTGCTCAGGTCGTGACCGTGCGGGCCGAAATGATGCACCTCCGCGCCGTACGCACTGTCGTTGTAGATAACCACCACCATCGGCAGACTGAGCCGTACGACGGTCTCGAACTCGCTGGCCGCCATCAGCGCACCACCATCGCCGAGCGTCGCGATCGGTAGCCGGTCCGGGCGCGCCAGCGCCGCGCCGATCGCGGTGGCCAGACCGAGCCCGATCGACTGGAACGCCTGCGTGAAACAGAATCCTTGCTCGTCCGGTACGTCGAGAAACGCGCTGGGGTAGCCCATGAAGTTGCCCGAGTCCACGGACACGATCCGCTCGGCCGGCAACAGATCGTCCAGGCGCGTGGTGAGGATCCGCGGGTCGATGAACTCGTCGGTGCTGAGGTCGTCGTACGCCGTGTCCCGCCACCGGCCGCGATCAGCGAGGTGGGCACGCACCCGGGACGTGCGATAGCCCTCGGATGTCCAGTCACCCAGGGCCTCGGTCGTCCGGACGGCCGCCTGCCGGGCGTCGTCGGCAACGAAATGGTCGACCGTGCGGTACTTCCCGACGCGGTCCGAGTCGATCTCGACTTGCACGACGACCGCGTCGGGGCCTATCAACGTCCCCTGCCGCATCGTCCACATATTCAGCGAACAGCCCCAGCCCACGATCAGGTCGGCGCCTTGGATGAGCTCCGCGACCAGCGGAGAGGAGAACCCGCCGGACACACCGAGTGACCAGTCGTTGCCGGTAAACATCCCTTTTGCAACAGCTGAAGTAGCCAGCAGCGCACCGCACCGATCCGCGAGCGCGGCGAGTTCGGCGCCTGCTCCGCGCGCTCCCCGACCGGCAATGAACACCGGACGCCGAGCGGACTTGATAGCCATCACGAACCGGTCCAGGTCACCCTCGAGCTTGGCTCCGGTCGTGGTCATCGCCGGATCCACGATTTCGGTGCCGGCCTCCATCGCCTGCAGGTGCAGCGGCACGTTGAGTACGACGGTACGACGTTCGCGCACCGCAAACTCCACCGCCGAACGCGCCGTCGCGGCCGCGGCCGCTGCATGAGTGATCCGCATCGGTACGGCGCCGACCGCCTCGGCAAGGGCCGGCTGGTCGACATAGAAGTTGGAATCTGGCTGATCGGTCTCGGCGACCACGACCACCAGAGCGGTCCTGCTTTTGGCCGCCTCGGTGATGCCCGTCATCGCGTTGGTCAGCCCGCATCCCTGGTGCAGGGTCACCGCGGCCGGACGCCCCGTCGTACGGGCAAACGCGTCGGCCATCGTCGTACCGGCACTTTCGTGCCGCGCGGCGACAAATCGGGCGCCCGCATCCACCATGGCATTGGTGTATTCGAGGTTGCCCGAGCCGACGACACCGAAGACGTGATCGATGCCCGCCTCGACAAGTGCCCGGCCGACGGCCTGCGCGACGTTCATCAGCGTTCCACGAGCGCCAGCACTCGGGCGGGAGCGCCGGAGCCGGTGACAATCGGCAGCGGTCCCGCGATGATCACGGCACCAGTCGGAGGTAGCTGCGCGAGGTTTTGCAGCTGGGTCAGGCCATATTTGCCGTTGCCCATCAAGTTAGCGTGGCACGGAAAGGGCGGGTCGAATGAGTGCGCCGCGCCGGCATCGGTGCCGACGGTCTCGACCCCGAGGCCGATCACCGGCGTCTCCTCGGCCAGCCACCGGACGCAGTCTCCGGACAGGCCCGGCGTGTGCGGTCCGTTCTCGTCGGCGTTCACGAACTCGGCCTGGGAACTCGACCGCGCATCCCAGCCGGTCCGCACGAACATCCAGCCGCCGTCGGGCAGCGGCGCGTGCTGGGACTGCCACTCTTTGATGTGGTCGATCTCGACGAGGAAGTCCGGGTTGTCCGCGACCCGCGCGCTGAAGTCGAGTACGACGGCCGGCGCGATCAGCCGTTCGACCGGCACCGATGCGATATCGCCTAGGTCTTTGCCGGTGGCCCAGTGGTTGGGCGCGTCGAAATGGGTGCCGGTGTGTTCGCCGGAGCGGAAGTTGTTCCAGTACCAGGCAGGGCCGCGGTCGTCGTACTTGCTGATTTCCTCCAGCTCGAACGTCGCCGTCTGGCCGAACTCCGGCGGTAGCTGTATGACCGGCGTACTGGACGATAACGGCGCCGTCAGGTCGATGACCGAGATCGCGCCGGCCTGCAGCGCTTTGGTGAAGTCGCTCAATACGGACACTGTGCCTCCAAGAATGCGAGTAAGACGGGCTGGTGCCAGTCTGCCCGGTCGCCCACCATCCGTGGCTTTGTACCCCACGGTCCGTGACTCTGCACCCCGTCATCCGCGGCAAATAACCCGGCGATCTGCGGCAAAATACTCTGATATACAAGGAAAGAAGACCTGCTCAGGTCTTGCGGTAACGCACCCCGGCGCGATACGATATAGCACATGCGTACGAGGCACAAGGATCAGGCGGAACGGACACAACCACGCCTCGACCTGCCCTCGTCACCCGCCGATACCGGCGAGACGGCCCCGCCCACGATGCAAGGTCCGGTCACGAAGGCCGAGACGTTCACGGCGACCCTCACCCAACTGGTCGACATCGAACACGCCGAAGCACTCCTGCACCGCGAGAAGCTCACCCTGCGCAGCATCCTGCTCAGTACCGCCGACTACCAACTCCTCGACCCCTCCGCCGTACCCGGTGGTCCCCGCCGGCATGCGGGGGCCGACTGCCCCGACATCGGGTCCGACACATGGCTGCAGAACATTGACCTCGCCGCCGCCGAACTCGCCGCCGCGACGTGCGTGAGCACCGGTACGGCGAAAAACCAGCTCGCCACCGCCAGCTACTACACCCGCCACTACGCCGCAGCGGTCGCCAGTCTCGACCCCGACGGTGACCCCTACCGCGGAATGACCGCGCACAAGCTGGACCTGTTCACCGAGCACACCACCGACCTCACCGACACCGAACTGGAGAAAGTCACGGCGCGGGTGCTGCCGCACGCGCACACCGACACGCCCGGCCAGTTCGCGCGGCGTATCGAGAAAGCGGTCATCGCTGTGACGGGCACGAGTAAGCAGAAACAACGCCGCGCCCGCGCCAACAGGGACCGGTACGTCGCGTTCGATAGTGACTCGATCACCGCACGGATCTTCGGGCGGCTACCGATCGCGTGCGCCCGCGCCCTCGACACAGCGTTGGATGACCTCGCGCGCAGCGGCGCGCTACCGGGTGACGACCGCACGCATGAGCAGCGGCGTCTCGACGCCCTCGCGGCGTGTGTGCTCGGGCCGGCGGCGATGATCCGCCCCGCCGGGCACCCCGCCTACGGCGGGGCGATACCCGGCGCCGCGGCGTGGGACGCCGACGGGCAGTACCTGATCACCGACCCGGGCCAGTCCACCGAAGCGGCCGCGGTGATGGAGAAGATCCGGGGACTGGCAGCGACCATCAACTTCACCGTCCCGCGCATACCCGAGGTCACGATCAAAGTCACGATCCCCGTGCACCTGTTGGCCGGGTCCGACCTCGCAGGCACCAACAGCAGTACAGGCGCGAGCAGCGGTGCCGCCGGCACGAACCGAAGCAGCGATGCTGCTGCCGCGACCGACAGCGACAACGGCACGAACGAGCCCGACGCCGCGAACGATGCCGAAGCCTCAAGCGATCCCGTGGGTCATGATCACACGCAGAGTCGACCCGGCGGCAACACCAACAGCGGCGACACCGACAGCGGCAACCCGAATGATGCGGGCACGAACGATTCTGAAGCCACCGACACGCTCGGTGCTGAAACGCGCCCGGACGACCCGCACCGCCGGGCGGTCGCCGCGATCGAGGGCCTTGGGCCCATCGATGCCGACCTCGCCCGTTACCTCGCCAAGGACGCACGATGGCAACGCGTCATCACCGATCCCTACACCGGCGCCGTCCTCGACGTCGGCACAAAAACGTACCGCCCACCGGCACAGATGCGCCGCCGGATCATCCAACGAGACCACACCTGCCGGTTCCCCGGCTGCACCCGCCCCGCCGAACGCTGCGACGTCGACCACATCGACCCGCACCGCCCCGACGGGACCGGCGGCACCACCGGCGACTGCAACCTCATCGCCCTGTGCCGTCGCCACCACCGACTGAAACACCAAACCAACTGGCGAGTAAAACTCCACGACGACGCGTCGTGTGAATGGACCAGCCCCGCCAGCCGCAGATACCTCACGTATCCCGCCGACACCGACCCACCACCACAACGCGACTAGGCCACAGCCTGCGCCTATCTACTGACTTACTTCACAGTCCGCGCGACCAGATGGTCGTCCATCCCAGCGACTCCGGGCTAGACGTGGACGGCGAAGGCTTCAGCGACGAGTTCGGCCGTGGTCTTGACCTCGCGGTTGCCGAGCTGCCGAATCTGCGTCTGGCACGAGAACCCGTCCGCCACGACAATCGCGTCCGGCTGCGCCGCCAGCATCGGTAGCAGCCGGTCTTCGGCTACCTTCACCGAGACGTCGGCGTGCTTCGCGCTGAAACCGAACGAACCCGCGAGACCGCAGCAGCCCGCGTCCAGTACCTCAACCTCATAACCGATCGCCTCGAGGATCTCCACGTCAGCCTTGTGACCGCCGTTCGCCTCCTGGTGGCAGTGCACCTGAAGAAGCACCTTCCGGCGCGGCTCCTCGGACTTCGGCATCGACTTCGCCTTGATAGCAAGCCATTCTGGCAACGAAATCGCCAGCCTTGACAACGCCAGCGCCGTCGGATCGTCGTGGAAGAGGCCGACCAGCTCGTCCCGGAACGTCGCCAGACAACTCGGCTCCAGTACGACGATCGGCGTACCGGCAGCAATGTGCGGACGCAACGCCTTCATCGTCTTAACAAGGCTCTTCTTCGCCAGATCCAGCATGCCGTAGTCATAAAGCGGCCGCCCACAGCACACATCCTCCGACGGCACCTGCACGCGCCCGCCGGCAGCCTCCATCACCTTGGTGGCGGCAATCCCGGCCTCAGGACCGAGGTAGTTAGTGAACGTATCGAGCCAGAGCACGACGTCCTCACCGCTGGTCGACAGTGACTGTTTCGCCAACCACGAGCGCAGAGTCTGCTCCGCGAACACTGGCGCCGGACGCGAGGCCGTGACCCCAGCCATCGTGCGTAACGGCTTACCAAGCCGCGACTTCAGCACCCTGTTGGCAAGCTTCGGCATCTTGGACGCGAGCCTGGCGCTGTAGCGGATCATGCCCAGCGAGTAGGCCTGCCGCGGACGGATCCGACCCTTGTAGTGATGGGACAAGAACTCCGATTTGAACGTCGCCATGTCTACGTTGGTCGGACAATCGGTCTTGCACCCCTTGCACGCCAGGCAAAGATCGAGCGCCTCGGCGACATCCTTGTTGCGCCAGGTCGACGGCGTGACCTCGCCTCGGAACATCTCCTGAAACATCTTCGCGCGACCGCGAGTCGAGTGCTTCTCATCGCCAGTGACCCGGAACGACGGGCACATCGTGCCGCTATCGGTACGCCGGCACCGCCCCACCCCTACGCACCTATCGGCTGCGTCCTGCAGCGAGAAACCCTCGTCACCGAAATAGAACGACGTCTTGTCGATCGGGTTGTGCGGTCGATCCGGACCGTGCTTGAGGTTCGTGTCCAGCGGGAAAGGATCGATCAACTTTCCGGGATTCATCCGCTCCTGCGGGTCCCATAGAGTCTTGTACTCCTTGAAAGCACCCATCAGCTCAGGACCAAACATCTTGCCCCATAGCTCCGCGCGGCCCTGTCCGTCACCGTGCTCACCGGACAGCGAGCCGCCCAGTTCGACGCAGATGTCCGAGGCCTTGTCGATGTAGGAGCGGTAGGTCTTGATCCCTTCGTAGGAACCGAGGTCGAAGCTGCTGCGGGTGTGCATGCACCCGTCACCGAGGTGGCCATACCACGCGCCGGTGTAGCCGAACTCTTTCCACAGTTCGCTGACCCGGCGGATGTACTCTCCGAGGCGTTCCGGTGGTACGGCGGCGTCCTCCCAGCCTTCGATGTTGGGTGCCTGTCCCGGCGGCCGGGCGGTCGCGCCGAGCCCGGACTCGCGCACGGCCCACATCGCTTTTTGCTCCGCAGCTGTGCGGCAGATCTTGGTGCTCGGGTTGCCTGGCGCCGTACGGACGGCGTTTTCCACGAACGACTCGACCTCGTCTTCGCTGAATGCGCCGAACTCTGCAAGCACCCAGCCGCGACCGTCGGGCAGCCCGGCGAGGGACTCCATGTGCATGTTGCGCTTGCGCATGTAGCCGGCGAGTACGTCGTCGACGCCCTCGATGCCAATGACACCGGGAAACTTCCGGAACTCCGCCGCGAAGTCGGCGGCCGTGAAGATGTCCTCGTAACCAAGCACGAGCAGCCGGCGGTACGGCGGCCACTGCACCAGTTGAAGCGTTGCCTCGGTCACCGTGACGAGGGTGGACTCACTTCCGACCAGCGCTCGAGCGACGTTCGGGCCGCCCTCTTCGAGCAGCGAATCGAGGTTGTAGCCACTCACTCGCCGCGGGATGTCCGGGAATTCGCGGCGCACGTGATCGCCGTACTTGATCCGCAGATCGCCTAGCCCGCGGTAGATCTCGCCAACCCGGCCGGCGCTCTGACCGAGCTCCGTGAACCGCGCCTCGGTCAGCTTGCCGACATCGAGACGGAGTCCGTCGTAGGTCTGGACGCGCATCGACTCGATGTTGTCGACAGTCTTGCCGGCATATACCGAGTGCGTGCCGCAGGAGTTGTTGCCGATCATGCCGCCGATAGTGCAGTACGCGTGTGTCGCGGGATCAGGAGCAAAGGTCAGATCGTGCGCTTCTGTAACGGCGCGCAGATCGTCGAGCACTATGCCCGGCTGCACTCGCGCAAGTCGGGTTTCCGGGTCGAATTCAAGGACCTTGTTCATGTGCCGCGAGAAGTCGATGACCACTGCGACGTTGCACGTCTGGCCGGCAAGCCCGGTGCCACCCCCGCGACCTAGGATGGGCGCACCGACCTCACGGGCCGCAGCGATCGTGGCCTCGACATCACCCTCGTCGCGCGGAAAGACTACGCCGATGGGGATCTGGCGGTAGTTGGACGAGTCGCTGGCGTACACGGCCCGGGTGCCGGAATCGAAAGCAACCTCGCCGCCGACGGTACGACGCAACTTCAGCTCGAGGCTTTTCGATGCGTCCTCATCAACGCCCGACCGGTCGAGGCGACGCCCCGGCATGCCAAGATCTACCGACATAACTCCCTCTCTGTACGACGCACTCTGTACGACGCGAGCCGTTGGCTCAGGAACGACGCGAGTTAGCGAACTGCCACAGGGTGACCGACGCCGCGACCGATGCGTTGAGTGATTCGGCCTTGCCCGACATCGGGATCGACAGCACCTGATCGCACTTCTCCGCAACCAGCCTAGACAAGCCCTTGCCTTCGGAACCGACCACGATGCAAACGGGATCGGTTGCCCCGTCGAAAGACTCCAACGAGATATCGCCGTCAGCGGCCAGCCCGACGACGAATACGCCGGCCTTCTGCAGTTCCAGGATCGTGCGCGACATGTTGGTGACCTGCGCGACCGGCAGGCGGGCCGCCGCGCCGGCCGACGTACGCCATGCGGTCGCGGTCATGCCTGCGGCGCGACGCTCCGGCACAATCACTCCGTGCGCACCAAACGCCGCCGCGGATCGCACCACGGCGCCGAGGTTGCGGGGGTCCTGTACGCCGTCCAGCGCGACCAGAAGCGGTGCTTCACCGGCCGCGCGCGCAGCCGCTATCAAGTCCGACGGGTCGGCGTACTTGTAGGGCGGTACGGCGATTCCGATCCCTTGATGCAAGATCCCACCGGTCAGCCGGTCCAGCTCGTGCCGAGAGACCTCGAGGATCGGCAGTCCGATGTCCCCGGCGATCCGGATCGACTCGCTGACGCGGTCATCGAGCTCGGTCTGTTCGGCGATGTAGAGGGCGGTCGCCGGCACGCGCGTGCGCAATGCTTCGACGACAGGGTTGCGTCCTACGAGCATCTCTGGCGCGTTGGCCGGTTTACGCCGCGTCTGGCGGCCGACGGCCTTGCGTGCCGCGACCTGAGCGCGCTTCTGGGCCGGGTGCTTGTAGCGGTCCTTCGCGGCCGGGGTCGGCTTGCGGCCTTCGAGCCCCTTGCGACGCTGCCCGCCCGAACCTGTCTGGGCGCCCTTCTTGGTGCCGGCCTTGCGCATTGCACCCTTGCGTTGGGAGTTGCCCGCCATCTACTTACCGCTCTCTATTGTCCAGCGCGTGCCGGATGCGCTGTCTTCGATATTGATGCCGGCCGCCTTGAGCTCGTCACGGATTGCGTCTGCGGCCGCATAGTCCTTGCGCGCTCGGGCGTCCTGCCGCTGCGTCACGGTCAGCGCGACCAAGGCGTCGACGACACCGGTGAGGTCGGCCTCTTCGCCGCCGGACCAGTGCGGATCGAGAGGGTCGAGCCCGAAGATGTCGAGCATCGCGCGTACTTGATGTAGCCGAGCCCGAGTTGCTTCGCCGGGGCCGATCTCGTTGTTGCCGACGCGAACGGCATCGAAGATGACCGCCAGCGCGCCACTGACGCTGAGGTCGTCGTTGAGCGCCTCGGCGAACTCCGTCGGAACCTCGACCTGCGCGAGGTCGACCGGTTCGGGGTGCAGTTCGTTGGCCCGGCGCACGAAGTTTTCCAGCCGCGAGTACGACGCATGTGCCTGCGCAAACGAGTCGTCATTGAACTCCAGCGTGCTGCGGTAATGCGCCGCGGCGAGAAAGTACCGAATGTCCACCGGCCGCACGGTCTTGACCAGCTCATCAACGTTGAGCGTGTTACCGAGTGACTTGCTCATCTTCTGGCCACCCATGGTCACCCAGCCGTTGTGCATCCAGTACGACGCGAAATCGTCACCGGCAGCAGAAGACTGTGCCAGCTCGTTTTCGTGGTGCGGAAAGCGCAGGTCTATCCCGCCGCCGTGGATGTCGAACGCGGAACCGAGGTAGCGACGGGCCATCGCGGAGCACTCCAGGTGCCAGCCTGGCCGCCCTCGGCCCCACGGCGTGGGCCAGGACGCGGTCTGCGGTTCGCCGTCTTTGTAGGACTTCCACAGCGCGAAGTCGCGCGGGTCCTTTTTGTGTTCGTCGGTCTCGGTGTCGGACGCGGGCTGCAACTCGTCGAGCTTCTGCCCGGTGAGCTCGCCGTACGCCGGCCAGGAACGTACGTCGAAGTACACATCGCCGCCGACGGCGTACGCGTGACCACCGTCGATGAGCTTCTGCATGAGTTCGACCATTTCGGTCACGTGACCAGTCGCTCGTGGTTCGTAGGACGGCGGCAAGTTGCCCAATACGTCGTACGCCGAGGTGCAGATCCGCTCGTTGGCGTACGCGAACTTCCACCAGTCGACGCCGGCTTCGGCAGACTTCGTCAGAATCTTGTCGTCGATGTCGGTCACATTGCGCACGAGTGTCACGTCGTAACCCTCGCGAGTCATCCAACGGCGCAGAATATCGAATGCAACGGCAAATCGCATATGCCCGATGTGTGGCGGTCCCTGCACGGTGATGCCGCAGACATACATCGAGACCTTGCCGGCTTCGAGCGGGACGAAATCCCTGACGGTGCGGGATTTGCTGTCAAAGAGTCGGATGGCCACGGATCAATCGTACGGAAACGATCCGAGTGACCCCGCACCTATAGGTAATGGAAGTCCGGCGTACCCCCAGGTTAGGCAATTGTCCCTTGACTATTGGGCAAGATCGACGTTACGTAGAGGACAGAGCCAGCGATTGGGAACGAGTCTCCGCGCCTGACAAGCGCGCCCCGCGCAACGATCCGACTCGGCGGGCCACGTCGATTCGCACGGCAGTCGAAGCAGACGGTACGGGCCCGTCTCCAGGGCGTTCTGGGGAGGTTCACCGTGGCGATTGGTACGCCGATTCGATCCGTAGTTACCGAAACACCGCACCGCGTCACCAAGAAGGGCTCCCGCTTCGGCGCCGTATTGCGTACGACCGATCACAAGGTGATCGGTCTGATGTATCTCATTACGGCGTTCTCGTTCTTCCTGCTCGGTGGCCTGATGGCGATGATGATGCGCGCCGAGCTAGCCCGCCCCGGCTACCAGTTCCTGTCGCCGGAGCAGTACAACCAGCTGTTCACCATGCACGGCACGATCATGCTGCTGTTTTTCGCGACACCGCTGTTCTTCGCATTCGGCAACCTCGTGCTGCCCTTACAGATCGGCGCACCAGACGTCGCCTTCCCGCGTCTCAACGCATTCTCCTACTGGCTGTTCCTGCTCGGTGCGATCACCAACATCTCGGGTTTCGTGACCCCCGGTGGCGCCGCCGACTTCGGGTGGTTCGCCTACTCACCGCTCAGCGATGCGACGAACTCGCCGGGCGTCGGCGCGGACCTGTGGATCATCGGCCTGGGCATTTCGGGTCTCGGCACGATCCTCGGCGCGGTCAACTTCATCACCACCCTCATTTGCATGCGCGCACCCGGCATGACGATGTTCCGGATGCCGATCTTCTGCTGGAACGCGCTGGTTACCTCGATCCTGGTCCTGCTGGCGTTCCCGATCCTCACCGCCGCGCTGTTGGTGCTGCTGGCCGACCGGCAACTCGGTTCAGTCGTGTTCGAACCACAAAATGGCGGGTCGATCCTGTGGCAGCACCTGTTCTGGTTCTTCGGGCATCCGGAGGTCTATATCGTCGCCTTGCCCTTCTTCGGCATCATCGCCGAGATCATCCCTGTCTTCAGTCGGAAACCGATGTTCGGCTACAAGGGCATGATCATGGCGACCTGCTCCATCGCGGTGCTGTCGGCGACGGTGTGGGCGCACCACATGTTCGCCACCGGCGCGGTGCTGCTGCCGTTCTTCTCCTTCATGAGCTTCCTGATCGCGATTCCGACCGGACTGAAGTTCTTCAACTGGATCGGCACAATGTGGCGCGGGTCGCTCACCTTCGAGGTCCCGATGATGTTTGCCGTCGGGTTCCTGGTGACCTTCCTGTTCGGTGGGCTGACCGGCGTCATGCTGGCGTCCCCGCCGATCGACTTCCACGTCTCGGACACCTACTTCGTGGTCGCGCACTTCCATTACGTCCTCTACGGCACGATCGCGTTCTCGGCGTTCGCCGGCGTGTATTTCTGGTTCCCGAAGTTCACCGGCCGGTTCATGAACGAGAAGCTCGGCAAGCTGCACTTCTGGCTGACCTTCATCGGT
>NZ_PVUE01000020.1 GCF_003003235.1 Antricoccus suffuscus | reverse complement strand
GTGAGTTGTTGGTCGAAGATGTGTAGTGCGAACGCTTCGGTGGTGTGATCGAGGCGGTAGTGGCGCGGTATTTCCTGCCCGACGGCAGCGGGCCGACCGCGACCGGGGGCGCCGCCGGGACCGGTGGTGGTGCCGGTGGGTGGTGGGTCCTGGGTCGTGGTCATGTCAATTATGGTAGGACACGTGTACGACAATTCTGGAGTTGTCCACAAGACTTGAGAGTTAATTAATCGGGGTGCAGGCGAGCCCGCGGTTAACGGGCGACCAGAGGATCGATAGGTTCAGGGTCAGTCCAGTTCAGCGACCATAGGTGGAGTGTATGAGCGGAATATTTGATCTGACCGGCAAGAAGGCAGTCGTGACCGGCGGTAGCGCGGGTATCGGCTTGGGCATGGCGAAAGGGCTGGCCGAGGCAGGCGCCCAAGTCGCGATCTGGGGTCGTAGCCAGGACAAGCTCGACCGGGCTGTCAAGGAACTCGCCAACCTGGGCCTTACGGTGCACCCCCAGCAGGTCGATGTCTCCCAGGAACAGCAGGTAGTCGACGGTTTCGGCAAGGCCAACGAGTTGCTCGGCGGACTCAACACAGTTGTCGTTAATGCGGGTATTGGCGCGGGACAGGCGCGACTCGTGGACACCACGACCGAGCAGTACAAGCGAGTCCTCGACACTAACCTCGACGGTGCCTTCTGGACGATTCGCGAGGGCGCGAAATACATGAAAGCGAATAGCGAAGCAGGTAACCCGGGCGGGTCGATAATAGGAATCTCGAGCCTTGGTGCCGTCGACGGTTCGCCGTCGAACTACGCATATGCCGCGTCCAAAGCCAGCATGATTGCCTTCGTTAAGAGCGCGGCAGTCGAGCTGGCTCGGTACGGCGTACGCGTTAACGCGGTGCTGCCAGGCTGGATCGCGACGGACATGACCGAACGCCTGCACGACTCCGAGATATTCCAGGATCGCGTGATTTCTCGGGTGCCCGCTCGACGGTGGGGTAAGCCCGAAGACTTCGCTGGAATCGCTGTATATCTGGCAAGTGATTCCTCGACCTACCAGACGGGCACCTCGACTCTCGTCGACGGCGGCTACGCGATCTTCTAAGAACACCGCGAATGCGACGTAGCCTTCCCTCTCCGCTGCCACGGCGGAACGGCCTCGAGCCGGCGTGTCTTCGGTTGCCGGAGGGGGAATGGCCGTCGCTTCGCCAGCACCTTATCGAGCGTCTTCCCTGGGAAGACCCGGCACGTATCGCAGAAATGCTTGCGGGCGGGGAAATTGTCACCCGGGAAGGCCCGCTCGGGCTACATGCGCCGTACGTCGCAGGTTCGCGGATCTGGTTTCACCGCGACCTCCCAGATGAGGTGGCGGTTCCGTTCGAGGTCGAGATCGTGCATCGCGACGACGATATTCTGGTCGTTGACAAGCCGCATTTCCTCGCGACGATTCCACGAGGACGACACGTCTTACAGAGCGCGTTGGTGCGCCTGCGTCGCGACCTCGACCTGCCGGAGCTCAGTCCTGCACACCGGCTTGACCGAGTCACCGCCGGCCTGGTGCTGATGGTGATACGCCCCGAGAGGCGTGGTGCGTACCAGACTCTCTTTATGCGGCAGCGCATCCGTAAGGAATACGAAGCGATTGCGCCGTACGATCCGCAGCTGACCTTTCCGCGTACGGTCCGCACTCGCATCATTAAAGAGGTGGGCGTTGTCGCGATCAAACCGAGTAACGGTCCGCCGAACAGCCTTACCGAAATTGACTTGATTGAGCACCGAGACGGGCTCGGCCGTTATCGGCTGCTGCCGGCGAGCGGACGCACTCATCAGTTGCGCACGCACATGAGCGGTCTCGGCGTACCAATCCTCGGCGACGAGCTCTACCCAGTCGTCACCGACAAATCGCTGGGCGATTTCAGTCGTCCGTTGCAGTTGCTTGCCAAGTCGCTGGAATTCGTAGATCCGGTCTCCGGTGAAGAGCGCCGGTTCGAGTCGCGCCGTACGTTGCGGGCGTGGACGTCGTACGACGAATGGGACGCGCCGCGTTAGACGATCGTCTCGAACGCCGCCATCACCGCTGTGGCCTGGGAATATGAGACGATCGCGGCATGATGCGACTTGGACAATGGCTCGGGATTGTTAGTGTGTTGCTCGTATCAAGCACGCTGGCCGCCGGTTGCACGTCCGCGCCGGAAGACGCGCCCGTCAAATCTGACTACCCAACCGCGCCCTTGGAGCAGGACTACCAATTGGGGGAGGTCGGCGTACAGGCGTCGGCTCTGGTCGCCCAACTTGCCGGCTCGGCAACTCCGTGTACGCCGCAAACCGGACCGGCCGATTTGTTGCAGAGTCCGGTCCAGGTTGGCAATGTGGTGTGCGGCCCCGACCTTGCGCAGTTCCAGATCATGTCGTTTCTCGACGTTCGTGGATTGCATTATTACTTGGAGACCATCGAGATCGGCACCGGTGACGGTCGTGGGTTCTTAGTCGGCGAGAACTGGCTCATGTTCGCCGATCCTGCGGCTTTGGATTCGATTAGTAGCACGGTCGGCGGCACTATCTATACGGATAAGAAAGAGGCCCTCACCGCTAATCCGGGATATTCCAGCGCAGATCCATACGTTGACTGCTATATCAATTTGACGGTCGTAGTCACCGAATATGTCAAGTCTGGTGTCAACCACATTGGCGAATACGATCAAATGATGCCCGGGCTCGCGAATGCCTTCTACGCAGCCATGTACGGCGTCGTGCCGCAATTAGCGAGTTACAAATCCGGCGATGACGCTGCCGCCACCCAGGATCTCATCCCGTACGCCGAACGTATGCGCGGCGTCTGCCACAAACTCCACCCTGATTCGATCTAAAGCCGATCGTGTGGGTATTTTTGGTGTGATGGTTGTGACTGACTTTGTTCGTTGGGCTCAAACTTGCTATTCGGCGGTGCCGTCCCCGTGCCAGTCAACTTGTTCATGACTCCGCCGTACTGACCCACTGCGCGCGAGAGCCTGGATTTCTTCCAGCGCCACATCGCGAGTACCGCGCAAATGAACAAGAGTGGCACGACGATCAATAGAATGCCGCTTATTTCCATATTTGTGGCCGCACTCCCTGGACGCCGAATGGATTTGTCCGCCACTAATGGGAAGATCCGTACCGGACTACCGGTCCCGATCGTCCCATATAAATGAGAGCCAGTCGACTCAGCCGGCTGCGGGAGAATCCGTCGTCGTCGCACTGCCTGCGTCCGTTGGTGCGCCCTGTGATGCCGGCGCTGATGGCGT
The DNA here is from genome assembly GCF_003003235.1 of Antricoccus suffuscus. Lineage (NCBI taxonomy): Bacteria > Bacillati > Actinomycetota > Actinomycetes > Geodermatophilales > Antricoccaceae > Antricoccus > Antricoccus suffuscus. Next base: position 91,773 of record NZ_PVUE01000020.1, on the reverse strand, counting down.
CGCCGGCGGCGAGTCCGCTTGTGCCGCGGGCGGCGTATCGGAGACGGGCGGTGTGGTCGACTCCGGCGCGACCGGCGCATCGGCCGGCGGCGTAGTTGAATCTGTCGCGGCCGCGGAAGGCGCTGGCGCCGATGTCTCGCCAACCGGCGGTAGCGCAGCGTCCGAGGTCGGCGAAGTGGTGTTCGAGGTCGGTGTGAGCGCGGAAGCCTGCGGCACGATTGGCGGTGCGGCAGTCGTCTCCGCGTTTGGCATGGGCGATGCAGCGGCGGCTACGGCTGGTGGATTGGCGCCCGTATCGGGCTGCCGGATCTCGATGGGTACGACGAGGGGTTTCTCGTCTATGTCCTTGTCGTTGACGCTCGTGAACGTCACGGTCAATTCCGCCGGCGGCTCGGCCGCGGGGTCGTCCTTGAGGTAAAAGTCGATATGCAGCCGAAGTTCGTCACCAGCATTAAGCGCACCGGGCACCGCGACCAACTGGGCGCCGCTACAGTCCGCCACGTTGTCACCTGCCGCCGTGGGCGTCTGGTCCCAGATACCAAAGGTGACAAAACACATCCAATTGCTGTAGCCCGGCCCTGGGTCGACAGCGACCGTCACGTCCGTAAGGTCTTGGTCGGTCGTGTTTTTCAGGGTGAAGTGAGCGTGCGGGCCGAGTGGGTATGGGAGGACAGACTCACTATCAACTGAGAGGCTCGATTCCGGTACGACCGGAGGGTCCGGCGTGTCAGTCAGTGGTGGTTCGGTGGTTGTCGGTGGGGTGACTGGCGGAACCGGCGTGACCGATGGCGGCGTTGGCGTGATGGGTGCCGGCGACGAAGTGATTGGAGCCGGTGGCGGCGTGGCAATCGACGTCGGAGACGCGGGCGCAGGGGGAGGCGGAGGGGTCGTTGCTGGGACAGTTGCGACCGTGGGCGGCGGAGCAGCTGGAGGCGGCGCGACAGGCGGCGGCACAACGGCAGGTGCAGGTGCCGGTGGCTGAGCGGTCGTTGGTGGCGCGACGGCCGAGGTAGCAGGCGCGGCGGGTGTTTCGGCGACCGGTGCCGGTGAGTTGCCGCTCGTGGCGACGACGGTGACGGCGACAGCGGCCGCGACCACGACGACCCCAGCTGCGGCGGCCGCGAATCCCGGGAGATTGGACGCCGGATTGACGTAAGTGAGAAATTGCGCAAAGCCACCCGCAGAGGAAGCGCCGCCACCGGCCGCCGATCCACCAGCGACCGCCGCGCCGGCGCCAGCTACCCCCGCACCGACTGCCCCTGCGCCGGCGGTAGCGCCGACGCCGCCGATCAAAGCATTGACGTGCGCGAAGCCGATCAGTGCGCTGCCTGTCGCAGTCGAACCAGCTACCGCACTGCCACCGGCGAGCGCCGTACCTCCGGCCGTGCCTGCCCAGGTGAGTACGCCGACCTTGGCCGCGGCTCCGCCGGCGAGGTACGCCGCAGTCAGGCCGACCCCGCCGATCGCGAGCACTGCGACGATGCCGCGCAGCCCGGAGTTGAGGTCGGCGAGCTCAGCGGCAAGGGCGGCGCACTTATCGCACGTCTTGAGGTGGTCCTCGACCTGGGCAAGCTCGCGCTTGGACAGTCCATTGCGCGCCCACGCGCCGAGTCGTCCCGTGGTGATCTCACACGCCGGATCGGCGGTGTCGCTGATGTGTTGCTGCAGATACGCCTGACGCAGTCCTTCGCGAGCGCGGTAAGCGAGTGCGGCGACGCCGTTCGCCGTCATCCCCATGATCGGCGCGACTTGTGCGGGGCTCTCGCCCTCGATCTCGGTGTGCCACAGCACCGTCTGCCAGCGTTCCGGGAGCCGCGCAAACGCCTGGGCGGCAAGGGACGATTCGAGCGATTCAACAGCGGTATCGACGAAGGGCTGGCCCTCGTCGTGCCGCTCCATGTCATCGGTGAATTTGATCTTCTTGTCGCGCCGGATCGCGTCGTAGAACGTGTTGCGCACCGTCGTCAGCAGGTACGCGCGGAACGCGGTATCGGGACCGCGACCGTCCAGTAGCGTGTCGTAGAGCTTCGCGAAGGATTCCGAAACGACATCGTCGGCCTCGGTCGCTGTGGTTACAAGCTGGCGGGCCAAGTGGTACGCCGAGACGCGATGGCGCTCGTAAAGCACTGCGAATGCGTCGCGGTCACCACCGCGCACCGCGGTGATCAGTTCGGCGTCGCCAACCTCATTGGCCGCCGAACGCGATGCGATCGTCATCTACCTACCAAAACTCGACATGCCGGTGTCTACCAGCGGGTTTGTTTCCTACCAAATTGACGTTGCGCACCGTGAAGTATGACGCGCGTTTCTACAGGTGAATACCAGAATATGAGTCCGCCACACACCATGCGGCAATCATGAGCGAACACACGCACAGATGGCAAGTTCCGCGTCATGAATTACCGACATGGTCGTCAAGTTCATGTACGGCGCAGATGACGTTTCTATGACAAGACATCGAATCTCGGCGTACGTTGACGGACGTGGCGGACGAACAAGTGAGCATAGGTGAGATGCGTAGGCGCGACAGTAATGCAGCGGTCGAGGGCGAGAGCGACTCCTCGACCCCGGTCCTCCCATTTCGTCCCCGCCGTCCCCGCCGCGCCGGGGCACGTGAGGCCACATCGCTGACCGCAGTCGAGGTCCGCGCCCGGTGGCGGCGCGCAACCTTGGACTCCGGATGGAGCTTCCCCGCCGACTGGTGGGTGCCGGCGATCGACGCAATCACCGAAGCCTTCGTCGCGGGTCAGTCTGTGCTGCCTGGCTTTCACCGACTTGGCATGGCACGGTCAGATGCGGGCGTACCGATGCAAGAAACGTTGTGCGACGCCACCGAGTTTGCCTCACTTGCGCGCGAGATCCTCGCTAGCGACGCGCACAGCGCGCGCCTCGGCATGGTTGACGCCACCACGATCGTGCAGGTGGCCGCGACCGGATGGGCCGAACGGATCAGCATTGCCGGCGCCGGCGCAGAGGCGTCGGACCCGCTCACGCAACTCGCGCGTCCCAACTATCTTCCGGTGCGACTCGGTGAGATCTACCGTGCCGCCGAGTCCAAGGGCGAGTCTGTATGCCACACGCACGCCATCGTTGTGGTGTCTCTGTTGCATGCTTCGGACCGCGCCGAGCGGTTTGACCCCGCCGGATCGTCCCCATTCGAGACGATCGACCGTTCCCGACACATGGTGACTCTGTCCGGGGTTCTGCACTCCGTCTTTTCCAGTGGCGAGACGCTCGCCACGCTTGGCCCTTCAACGGCCGCGGTCATCGCCGCTCGCGACCGGGGGTTGTCCGCCCGGGTGACCGCGCTGCGTGAACTCTTGGAACGCGAACGGCTCAGCCACTCCGCGCCGTACCTGCCGCCGGTTGGCGTATGGCTCGAGGGCCTGCCGACCTCGTTGCGCCATGCCGTCCAGCTGCTCGGTGAGCTCAAGCGTTAACTCGCTCATCGCAGACCCGGTAGCCTGTCGATCGTGGATCAACGCACCGGACTTCCTATCGTCGGCATGGTTGGCGGCGGCCAACTCGCCCGCATGACTCATCAAGCTGCCATCGCTCTCGGCCAGTCGCTCAAGGTACTCAGCGTCACCGCGGACGAGTCGGCGGCGTTAGTGGCCGCGGATGTACAGCTCGGCAGCCACCTGGACTACGACGACCTGCTCAGGTTTGCGCAGAGCTGCGACGTCGTCACCTTCGATCATGAGCATGTGCCAGGCGATCACATTCGCAAGCTCGTCGCCGCGGGCCACGAGGTCCATCCCGGTGCGGACGCGCTGACCTTCGCCCAGGACAAGCTGCAGATGCGTAGGCGCCTTAGCGAACTGTCGGTGCCGGTACCGCGGTGGGCCCGGGTCGGCACTGTCGCCGACATCGAGCAGTTCGCTGAGGGCACGTGGCCAATCGTGCTTAAGGCGGCGAAGGGTGGGTACGACGGCAAAGGCGTCTGGATGATCGATAGCGCTTCGGATGCCGCCGAGATCGTCGAGCAGTGCGCGGCGAGCGGCATCGAGTTGCTCGCCGAGGAGAGGGTGCAGCTCACCCGCGAGCTCGCCGTACTCGTCGCGCGTTCTAAGTTCGGCCAAGTCAGTGCGTGGCCGGTCGTAGAGACCGTGCAGCGGGACGGCATCTGCGTGGAGGTGATAGCGCCGGCGCCTGGGCTCTCCGACGCGGTCGCGGACCGCGCCACCACTCTCGGCATCGAGATCGCCGACAAGCTCGGCGTCACCGGCGTGCTGGCCGTCGAGCTGTTCGAGACCATCGACACCGACGGCCGACCGGCGATCGAGGTCAACGAGCTCGCGATGCGCCCCCACAACTCGGGACACTGGACGATCGAAGGCTCGACAACCAGCCAGTTCGAACAGCACCTGCGCGCGGTCCTCGACTACCCGCTGGGGCGTACCTCGCTGCGCGCGCCGTACACCGTCATGGCCAACGTGCTGGGCGGCGAACCGGGAGGTCCGGGTATCGACGAACGCGTGCACCACTTGATGGCAAAGTGGCCGGAGGTCAAGATTCACTTGTATGGCAAGGAAGTTCGGCCCGGCCGCAAGATCGGCCACGTCACGGCGTGTGGCAGTGACCTCGAATCCTTACGCCGCAGTACATCCGGCGCGGCGGCGTACCTGACGAACGGAACCTTCGTATGAGTGCATCAGCCCCGCAGGTCGGCATCATCATGGGCAGCGACTCAGACTGGCCGGTCATGAAGCTCGCCGCCGAAGCGCTCGATGAATTCGAGATCGCCTATGAGGCAAGAGTTGTATCAGCGCATCGCATGGCCAAGGAGATGATTGCGTACGGCGAACAAGCGGCCGACCGCGGGATCTCGGTCATCATCGCGGGCGCTGGGGGAGCGGCCCACCTGCCTGGCATGGTCGCTTCGGTAAGCCCGTTACCGGTCATCGGCGTACCGGTGCCGTTGAAGTATCTCGACGGGATGGACTCTCTGCTGTCGATTGTGCAGATGCCCGCTGGCGTACCGGTCGCGACCGTGTCGATCGCCGGTGCGCGCAATGCGGGTCTGCTGGCCGTCCGAATCCTCGGCGCCAGCGACCCGGCGATCCGGGCGAAAATGGTGACGTTTCAGGCCGACCTCGCAGATGCCGCGCGGTCCAAGAACGAGGCGCTGCAGTCGGAGTTGCGGTAGCCACAATCGAGTTACTAGGACGTCAAACAAAGGTATCCTGAAGAAGACTTTGACGCGCCGATCCCCCTCGCGCGTTGTCGTACCCGACAGGAGCAATGACCGTTAGATGAGCACCGACACCAAGCTGTACTCGACCACCAACGAGCACGAAGAGCTACGTCAGGCGGTCCGGCGGCTGGCTGACGAGAAGATCGCGCCGTACGCCGCGGAGGTCGACGAAAACGAGCGCTACCCCCAGGAAGCGCACGACGCGCTTGTCAAAGCCGGCTTCAGTGCGGTCCACATCGACGAGAAGTACGACGGTGCCGGCGGGGACGCGATAGCCGCGTGCATCGTGATCGAAGAGGTTGCGCGAGTCTGCGCCTCATCGTCGTTGCTGCCAGCGGTCAACAAGCTCGGCTCGATGCCGATCATCCTGTCCGCCTCTGAAGAGCTCAAGCAGAAGGTGCTGCCGAGCATCGGACGTGGCGAGTCGTCGATCAGCTACGGCCTGTCCGAGCGCGAGGCGGGGTCGGATGCCGCGGCCATGCGGACGAAGGCCGTCAAGGACGGTGACACCTGGGTGCTCAACGGCACCAAGGCGTGGATCACCCAGTCCGGGATCTCCGACTGGTACACCGTGATGGCGGTGACCGACCCGGAGAAGCGCGCCAATGGCATCTCGGCGTTCGTCGTACACCGTGACGACCCGGGCTTCGAGGTCGGCAACAAGGAACGCAAGATGGGTATCAAGGGCTCGCCGACCTGCGAGCTGCACTTCACCAACTGCGTGATCCCCGAGGACCGCATCATCGGCGAGCCGGGGACCGGATTCAAGACCGCTCTTCGGACGCTCGACCACACTCGTCCCACGATCGGCATCCAGGCCGTTGGTATCGCGCAAGGTGCCCTCGAGGCCGCGATTGCCTACGTCAAGGAGCGCAAGCAGTTCCGCAAGGCGATCGCCGACTTCCAAGGTGTGCAGTTCATGATCGCCGATATGGGCATGAAGGTCGAGACGGCGCGGCAGATGTGCTACGTCTCGGCCGCGGCCTCCGAGCGTGGCGACGCTAACGCCGGATTCCTTGCCTCAGCGGCGAAGTGCTACGCCTCGGACATCGCGATGGAGGTGACTACCGATGCGGTTCAACTGTTCGGTGGCGCCGGCTACACCCGCGACTTCCCGGTGGAGCGGATGATGCGCGATGCGAAGATCACCCAGATCTACGAAGGCACCAACCAGATCCAACGCGTAGTGATGGCCCGCGCCCTCTTGAAGTAGCGCCCGTGCGAGCACAAGCGGCACTTATGTCCGATCGATGCCCGCGAAACGGCTAGACCGTGCACGTTAGAGTTGGATCTTAATCTCCGGCTCGGATTTTTCTTGCACTTCTTCGGCCGTGACGCCGGGTGCGAGCTCGGTCAGCACGAGTCCGTCGGGGGTGACCTCAAGTACGCCGAGGTCGCTAATGATCTTCTGTACGACGCCCTTACCGGTCAGTGGGAGCGCACACTCGTTGACGATCTTGTAGCTGCCGTCCTTGGCGACATGCTCCATCAGCACGATGACTTTCTTAGCGCCGTGCACCAGGTCCATCGCGCCGCCCATGCCCTTGACCATCTTGCCGGGGATCATCCAGTTGGCGAGGTCGCCGTTAGCGGCAACTTGCATCGCGCCGAGGATCGCCGCGTCGATCTTGCCGCCCCGGATCATTCCGAAGCTGATCGAGGAGTCGAAGAACGATGTGCCTGGCAGCGTCGTCACCGTCTCTTTGCCGGCGTTGGTCAGATCCGGATCCTCTTCACCTTCGTAAGGGTAGGGACCAAGGCCGAGAATGCCATTCTCACTCTGAAGTACGACGGTCTTGCCCTCGGGCAGGAAGCCGGGCACCAGGGTCGGCAGGCCAATGCCGAGATTGACGTATGCGCCGTCCTCAAGCTCCTGTGCGGCGCGCGAGGCCATTTGATCGCGGGTCCATGCCATGACTTACGCTCCCGTTCCGGTGGTGGCAGGTTTCGGTCGTGTCGTCAGATTCTCGATGACCTTGCGGCTGCTGGACTGTACGACGCGGTGCACGTGGATGCCCGGCAGATGGATGGCGTCCGGGTCAAGCTCGCCGGGTTCGACGATCTGCTCGGCTTCGACGATCGTGATCTTGCCGGACATCGCGACCGGAGTGTTGAAGTTGCGGGCCGCCTTGTTGAAGACGATGTTGCCGTGTCGGTCGGCCTTGTAGGCGTGCACGAGTGCGAAGTCGGAAACGATTGCTTCCTCGAGCACGTATTCGGTGCCATTGAACTCGCGGGTCGGCTTCGGCCCGGAGGTCTTGATCACTTCGCCTGCCGCGTTATAGCGAGTCGGGATGCCGCCGTCGGCGACCGCCGTGCCGGCCCCGGTGATCGTATAGAAACCGGGGATACCGACGCCACCGGCGCGCAGTCGTTCGGCGATCGTGCCCTGCGGGGTCAGCTCAAGCTCGAGTTCACCGGAGAGGTACTGGCGAGCGAACTCTTTGTTTTCCCCGACGTACGACGCAATGACCTTCGTGATTTTGTGGTCCGGCAGCAGGATTCCGAGTCCGTCGCCATCGACGCCGCAGTTGTTGGTCACAACGGTTAGGTTGCCGGTGTTCTTTTCGTGCAGCGCCTCGATGAGGTCGAAAGGTACGCCGCAGAGGCCGAACCCGCCGACGGCAAGTAGCGACCCGTCCTCGATGTCGGCGATGGCATCCGCCGGGCTGGCGATGACTTTATCCATGGTTGCTCCTGACCGGGTCTGGTGTTGCTGGTCGGACGAATTACTGTGCGCTCGCGTTGAGCACTTAGCCTAGGACGCGCGCGCCGGCATCGTCACTCCGGCTGCCCGGAGTCTCCAAGATGGCGTATGCCGGGCGAATCGGTGAGTTGCACACCCAGCGAAGCCGTGACGTTTTCCTGCGCGGCAATGGAGGTGAGCCAGCCAGACAGCTCCGGGTCGTCATCGGCCGAGACGAGCACGATGGACGCGCCCGCTGCCAGCGGGGCGGCCAACCAGGTCAGTGGCCCGGCGTCGGCTACGGATTCGGCGATCATGAGGATTCGGTCATCGTCGCGGATCGCAACCTGCGCTGCGATCTGCTGCGCAGCCTGCGCGGCGCTTTGGTGAGTGAGCGACAAGGAACCGGCCGTCACCGCGAGCAGCGTTGGGTCGATTTGCGTGTATGCCGCGAAGTGGTCGCCGTGGTTGCGGACCTCTGTGGTGTAGTCGATGACGTGATCGGGCTTGGCCTGCACACCAAGTCCCATCGGGTGTAGCGAACTGACGACGATCTCATTGGCGGCCGCGTCAGCGAGTTCCATCAGTCGCGGCTGCGCACAGAAGAGGGCATCAACCGGTTCGCTAAGGGACGGTTCGACGACACCGCAGCCGAGTTCCCACGCGGCGAGGATGATCGCGGTGGTCTGCCAGTGCGGCGGCAGCGCGATCGCGACCGTGCCGCCGGCCTCCAGCATCAGGTCGTCGCGCATGAAGTTGGCGGTCTTGCTGACCCAGTTGGATAGCGTCGTACCGGACAGCTCGGTGCGCTCGCCGGTACGCCGGTCGTAGTAGGTGATCAGCGGCCTGGCCGGGTCCTTCGCCACTGCCTGCGCAAACAGGCCGGTCAGTGTGACACTGGACAAGTGTGCTCCTTGATCATGGTCGGGTGCATGGCCTTGAGTCGAACCTACGCCCGGTCGTCTAGGAACCTGGCGCCTAGTTGACGCACGCGTCCGTAGCTGCCGTGGTGTCCGGTTTGGTGGTCTGGTCAGTGCCCGCAGGTGGCGCGGACTCTCCGGCGTTACCACCGCCGAAGTCCGACCCGACGATCAGTCGGACCTTGCCGTCGATGTCCGTCGCGACTTCGGTGATGGCGCCGGGGATCTGGGCGGCAACTGTGTTGGCCGCAGCTTCCATCCCCGCGGGGTACTGAACGACGGAGTGCGGGTAGTCGGTGCTTGCCGCCGACAGCACGCCGTCGACAGTGAACCCGGCCGCCGTCAGCTGTTCGCCGGCCTGAGTGCCCAACCCGCCGGTCGTGGTGCCGTTGTAGACCTCGACGGTGACGGTCTTTGGGTCGACAGTCTTCGGTGCCGCCGGCGAGCTGCTGGAGGTGCTCTTGGGTGCGGACAGCTGCTGGAAGAACTTGTGTATGTCGCTGACGCTCGCGGTCTTGACCACGTCGCCGGCCCCCGGAATGTTAGCGAACTTCTCCGCCGCGAGCGGGATGGTGTGGAACTCGACGTTGCCGGCCGCGATGTTGCGCATCTGTGCCGCGAGCTCGAGGGGATCGAGATCCTGGTCGTATTGGATCGTGCCGGCCAGCGCGTCGACCAGCTTGTTGAGCTTGGAAATGTTGAGAATGTCGAGCAGGTCTTGACCGAGCACCTCGCGGATCACCGCGCCGAAGAAGAACTGTTGGCGCTTGATCCGGTCGAGATCGCCCCCGTCCAGGTGGTGGCGCTGCCGGACGAAGCTCAGCGCGTCTTTGCCCATCAGCTTGTGCTTGCCGGCGGCGAGGTCGAGGTCGGTGTAGCCGGGGTCGTAGGCGCGCTGGCAGAGGTTGACCTCGACGCCACCGATGGCATTAGTGAGGTTGTAGAAGCCCAACAGGCTTACCTCGACGTAATGGTCGATTTTGGCGCCGCTGAGCGCACTGATCGTGCTGATGAGCTCTTTCTGTCCGGCCGCCCGCTTGACGTCCTCAGAGGCGCCGTCGGGCTGGTCGTAGTATGCCGCGGCGTACGCCGAGTTGATTTTGTTTTTCTTGTAGCCGGGGATGTCGACGTACGAGTCCCGGGGAAAGGACACCACCGACGCGCTCGCGCCATTGGCGGGCACGTGGATCAGCATGATCGTGTCGGTGCTGAGGGTGTCCTCGGCCGTCGTGCTCAACTCGCCGAGCTGAGCATCGGTGTAGCCGGCCCGGCTGTCGTTGCCCACGACGAGGATGTTCATGTCAGCGCCGTTAGTGCCCTTGACGTCTTGGTTTCCCTTGACGTCAGTAGTGCTCGGCAGGTTGCCGGCCTTAGCCTGGATGCGGTTGATCGTGCTGTGCGCGAGGCCGGCGCCGATCAGGAGCAGTACCGAGATCGCGCTGGCGAGCGTCCGTAGGCCAATGACGGCGTACTTCTTCCCCTTTTTGCGCTCAGCGTTGCGCTCTGCGCGGGTACGAGTGCGAGTCGGGCCCGGCGCGGCCGGTCGCGCCGAACCGCGGCGAGGATCGAGATGCGGCGGGAGCTCGGGGAGCTCGTCGTCACGTGGCATCAGGCAGATTCCTCCGAGTGGAGTGAGGGATTTCGCTTCCTTGCGGTGCTACCGGCATCCATACAGACGGGTGAGCCCGGCGAACGGTTGACGCAACAGTCTAACGCGTCGGTGCCTGAAACAGGTTCTCATGGATTTCGCGTCGGGCGGATGGGGCGAAGGTGATACGTGTCCTAAGGTCGCGCTCGGTGTGCCAATCGCGCCGGTGGAAGCCGGTGCCCGGGCCAGGTAGATTACGACGTGATGAATACAACGCCAGCCTCCGCGACCGAGCCCATCCCCGAAACCGAACCCGTCGCTAGCGCAGCTCGGCCCCAGCGCGCCGTCGCCGGCGACGCGTCGGCGTACCGCTGGCTCGTCACCGGCGCGCGCGGGCAGCTCGGCACCGAACTGGTCAACCTGCTTGGCGAGTCCGCCGAGGTGCGCGCCTTGGCCCGCGCCGACCTCGATCTCACCGACGCGCAGGCGGTGCAGAGCACCGTCGATGCGTGGCTCGCCGAGCCGAGCGAGTTGACCCCGGTGATCATCAATACCGCGGCCTATACCGCCGTCGACGCGGCCGAGAGCGACGAGGACGCGGCGCTCGCTGTCAACGGCGACGGGCCTCGCAACCTGGCGACCGCGACCGCCGGCCGCGCGAGGCTGATCCACGTCTCCACCGACTATGTGTTCGCCGGCGATGCCACGGCGCCGTACGGCGTTGACGACCTGACCGAGCCGCGGACGGCGTACGGGCGCACCAAACTCGCCGGCGACCTGGCCGTGCGCGAGGTGGCGCCGGACACCGGCTACGTCGTACGCACGGCCTGGGTCTACGGCGCGTACGGTCCCAACTTCGTCAAGACCATGGCGAAGCTGTCGCGGGAGCGCGAGACGCTGCAGGTGGTCAATGACCAGCTCGGCTCACCGACCTGGACCTACGACCTTGCCTCTGGACTCATCGAGCTTGCGATGAGCGGCGCCCCGGCGGGCAACTACCACTGCACCGGAAGCGGTCAGACCTCGTGGTATGAGTTCACGCAGGCGATTTTCACCGAACTCGGCCTCGATCCGGCACGGGTAGAGCCGACGACCTCCGACGCGTTTGTGCGGCCGGCACCCCGGCCCGCGTTTTCGGTGCTGTCGCAGACCGAGTGGGCCGCCGCCGGCCTCGCCCCGATGCGGGACTGGCGTAGCGCGCTGCATGCGGCCTTCGAGCAGGACGGCGCCGCGCTGCGCAACGAGTCGTAACGGTCAGGCTTCGGCAGCGCGCTGATAGGCCGCGTAGGTCTTCTCGGCGCACGCCCGCCAGGTAAAGCCGGCGGCGTACTCGCGCCGAGTCGCCGCGTCACCGGTCGGCGCATCGAGCTCGCTGACGATCGCGTCGGCCAGCGCGTCGACGTTCGTCTGCCGCGCGCGTTCGTCGACCGCGACAAAGCGGGCCTGGTCGCCGAGCACTTCGCGGGTCACCGGCAGGTCTGACGCGACGACCGGTACGCCGCAGGCAAGCGCCTCGAGCGGCGGCAGGCCAAAGCCTTCGTCGAGCGACGGGAAGACCAGAAGCGACGCGCCGGCGACAAGCGTGCGGAGATCGTCGATCGGCAGGTGGCCCGGCATGACGAGGCGGTCTGCGGGGATTCCGTCGAGGTCAAGGGCGTCACCCCAGCCGGCGCCACCGGCAAGGACCAACGGCGGGACATCGGAGTGCGTCGCAAGCAGCTGCCGGTACGCCGACACGAGCAGCGCAAGGTTCTTACGAGGTTCGATCGTGCCGACGGCGAGGATGTAGTCCCTGCCCAGGCGGTGCGCGGTCCGCCACTCACCAGAGGGCGCGGCAGCGCGATGCCACGCCGCATCGACACCCAGCGGAGTGACAGCGATGGCCTCCTCCGCCAATGCATAAGCGTCCTGCAGCTGGGTGGCGACCGCGCGGCTCGGCGTACACACCACACGCGCGCGGCGCAGGCCCGAAGGCACGAGCTCCCGGTAGGTGAGCGACGCGCTGGAGACGGTCTGCGGGAATTTCAGGTAAGCGAGGTCGTGCACGGTGAGCACGCCGCGGGCGCGGCGAGTCGGTGGCAGCACGAAGTTGGTCGCGTGGAAGACATCGATGCCTCCGGTCAGCCATTCGACAGGAGGCATCGTGCCGTGCGACCACATCGTGCGCAGGGCGCGGGCCGGTGCCGGGCGGGCCGCGACCTCGACACCGGGAGGTACGGCGCCCGCGAGCTGATCTCGGCCGCGGAAGGTGAAGGCGGTTGCGAGGAGCGAGTCGTCTGCGGCAAGCGAGAGCAGTTCGGTCAGCAGATTGGCTGTGTAGTGGCCGATTCCGGTGCGCTGACCAAGCAGCGGTGTGCAGTCCAGGGCGATTCGCATGTGTCAGCGGCTCCAATCGCGCGACGCTGTGCCGGCCCAGGCAGACACGACTTCGGCCCGGGAGACCCGGGTCGTTGTGCGTTTGGCCAGCGTGCGCGGCAGCAGCCGCACGACCGAGCCGAGTACGCGGAGCCGTAGCTGCGGGAGGAACACCTGCCGGGCCGGGACGTCTCGCCGCAGCCAGTGCCGCAGCGTCAACGACCCGGTGGTGACCATGAACCGGGCGAGCTTCGCCGCGGCGTAGCCGAGCGGGGCATTGCGCAGCAGCGTCAGCAGCCGGTTGCGCTCGTTGTGGAAGGCGAACATCTCCGAGTCCGGGTCCGACGTCGCGGCATGTCGGTGATGCACGACGGCATCGGAGCAGTACAAGATCTCCCAGCCCGCCAGTCGCAGCCGCCAGGAGAGGTCGGTGTCTTCGTAGTACATGAAGTACGACGCGTCGAACCCGCCGACCGCCTTGACCGCGAGCGTGCGCAACACGGCCGCGCCGCCGGAGAACCCGAATACCCGGGCCGGCACGGCGTAGTCCGCGCCGTCCGGTATGCCCAGGCCGCGGTCCGCGCCGTACCCCGTTGACAGCAGGGCGACACCGGCGTTGTTGATCAACGGCGTACCGCCCGGTGACTGGCGGTCGGTGAGCAGCATCTTGGCGCTGACGGCCGCGACCTGCGGTTGCTCGAGCATGGCGAGCGAGTGTTCGAGCCACCGCGGATCGGCCAGGGCGTCATTGTTGAGGAGTGCGACGTACCGAGAGCTGACGCGCCCAAGCGCCGCCGCGGCGCCACCGGCGAAACCGGTGTTGTCCTGCAACGCGAGCACGTCCGCGTCGGGGAAGTCCGCGCGCAGCATGTCCGTCGTGCCGTCGGTGGAGGCGTTGTCGACGACCAGCACCCGGTGCGGCTGGGTCTGCGTGGCAAGCGATTCGAGAGCCGATTTGGTGAGGTCGCGTCCTTGCCAGGTCACGATCACGACGGTGATGTCGGCGGCTGGGAGCAGGCTCATAGCAATGAAGTGTGCCTTACGCCGGTGCGCCAGATGACCCGCCCCGCGACGACGGATTAGCCTGGTGGGCACTGTCAAATGCGGATGAGCAAGCAGCAAATGTAAATGAGCACGGCCTAGCGGAAGAGGGAACGGCGTGGCACACGGTACGGCGCGCGCCCGCTCGGTCGCATTTCTCCTGGAGCAGTGTCTCGCGCCGGTGCCCGGCGGGACCGGCCGCTATACCAAGGAGATCGCCGCCGCCCTCGCCGCCGTGGACCGCGAGCGCACGGTCGTCGGCTGGACGGCCGCGCACCGCGATCTCGCCCCGGCACGGATCCGGGGTGTCCGCGGACCGAAGACGTTGCCGCTGCCGCGGCGCGGGCTGATCGCCGCGTGGGACACGGGTATCGGGCCGGCCCCACGTGGCGCGGACCTCGTGCACGCGCCCACCATGCTGGTGCCGCCAAGGCGCCGCAAACCGCTGGTCGTGACGATCCACGACGCCGTCCCGTGGACGCACCCCGAGACACTCACACCGCGTGGCGCCACCTGGCATCGGCGGGTCGGGGAGCGTGTCGCTCGTCAGGCCGACGCGATCGTCGTACCGTCGCAGGCCGTCGTCGACCAGTTGGTCGAATTCATCGATATCGGCGCCAAGACGAGCGTGATCGGACTCGGTGTGAGCCGCGATCTCGATTTACCGACTGATGCTGACGCGCGGGCCGTCCGCCTCGGCCTTCCTGAGACCTACCTACTCAGCGTCGCAACCCTCGAGCCGCGCAAGGGCCTCGACGTACTGCTTGCGGCGCTGGCTAACCCGAGCGCGCCCAAGGTGCCGCTGTTGGTCGTCGGCCAGCCCGGTTGGGGCGGCATCGACCTGGACAAAGAGGCCAGCCGCCTCGGATTACCCGCGGATCGAGTCCGGGTGATGGGTCGGCTCAGCGACGCCGACCTTGCCGTCACGTTTGCCCGAGCCGGAGTCCTCGTCGCGCCGAGCCGGTCGGAGGGGTTCGGCATTCCCGTGCTGGAGGCCATGGCCGCCGGTACGCCGGTCATCCATTCCGACGCGCCCGCGCTTGTCGAGGTCGCCGGCGGTGCGGGGGTCGTCGTACCGGTGGGGGAGTCGCGGCTGCTCGCCGAGGCGATTCGCGGCGTCATCGACGACCACGGCACCCAACAGCGTCTACGCTCGTTGGGCTTACGACGCGCAACGGACTTCAGCTGGGAAAAGTCGGCGCGCGCGCTGTGGCAGCTGTACGACGACGTCCTCGACAACGCGTAAGCACGAAAGGTCCCGAGTGTCTGCATCTCATCCGCGCGTCCTGATGGACGCGACCGCGGTACCGCCTGATCGTCGCGGCGTGGGCAGATACGTCGACTCGTTGCTGCCGGAGCTCGGTCGTCTAGGTACGCCGCTGCTGATCGCGTGCCGGGCGGAGGACGCCCGGCACTATGAGTCGCTGTGCCCGAGTGCCGACATCTTGCCCGGCCCCGCGCAGATCGGCCGCCGGCCGGCGCGTCTGGCGTGGGAGCAGACCGGGCTCGCCCGCTTGGTGGCTAAGACCAACGCCGATGTTGTGCACAGTCCGCACTACACGCAGCCGCTCGCCGTACGTCGCCCTATCGTCGTGACGTTGCACGACGCGACGTTCTTTACCCACCCGGACGTGCACGAGCGGGTGAAGCGACTGTTTTTCACTAACTGGACGAAACTATCGCTGCGTCGTGCGACGCGCTGCATCGTGCCATCCGCGGCGACCCGGGACGAACTTGTGCGGGTGCTCGGCACCCGAGAGGACCGGATCGATGTCGTGCACCTCGGGGTTGACGAGGAGGTCTTTCACCGGCCGACGTCCGACGAGATCGCCGCCGCTCGCCGACACCTCGAGCTCGCGGATCGCCCGTATATAGCGTTTTTGGGCACGCTCGAGCCGCGTAAGAATCTTTCCAGCCTGATCCGCGGGTTCGCAAACGCCGTCCGCGGCCGGGCCGACAAGCCCGCGCTTGTGCTGGCCGGCGGGCAGGGCTGGGATGACTCACTCGACGCCCTGATCGCCGGGCTGCCCGCGGGCGTCGACGTACTGCGGCCGGGATTCTTGCCGTTGGAGCTGTTGCGCGGTTACCTCGGCGGCGCTCAGTTCGTCGCTTACCCATCACTGGGCGAGGGCTTCGGGTTGCCCGTGCTCGAGGCGATGGCGTGTGCCGCTCCGGTCCTGACCACGCCAGTGCTGTCCCTGTCCGAGGTGGGCGGCGACGCGGTGGAATACACCGGCACCGACCCGGACTCAATCGGTACGGCGATCGCCGCGCTGCTGGATAACCCCTCGAGGCGCCGCGAACTTGCCACGCTTGGGCTGTCCCGGGCGGCAGAGTTCTCATGGCATTCCGCGGCGGTGCGGCATCAAGAGATCTACGCGCAGGTCGGGCGGTTTCAGCGATGAGCGCGGCCGTCACGGTCGTCGCGGTCACCTACTCGCCCGGCGTACACCTGGGCAACTTCCTGGACTCGCTCGCCACGGCGACGGGCAGCGACGTCGATGTCGTACTGGTGGATAACGGATCGACCGATGATGCTCCGGAGCAGGCCGAACGTGCCGCGGCGGCTAAGGGCGTGCCGCTGCGGTTGGTGCGCACACATGCCAACATCGGTTTCGGCCAGGCCGCCAACGTCGGATTGCGAGCGGCCGACACCGAGTGGGTCGTCATCGCCAATCCAGACGTGGTGTGGCGCGAAGGTGCGCTCGACGAGCTGCTCGCTGCGACCACGCGTTGGCCGCATGTCGCGGCTGTCGGCCCTGCAATCATTACCCCCGAAGGTGTGCTGTATCCGTCGGCGCGCGCGATACCCACTCTTAAGAACGGCATCGGGCATGCCGTGTTCGGCTGGATCTGGCCGACCAATCCGTGGACCCGGGCTTATCGTCACGATGCTCAAGACCCGATGGAGAGAGAAACCGGCTGGCTATCGGGCGCATGTATGCTGCTGCGCCGGGACGCCGTACTGGCACTCGATGGATTCGACCCGCAATACTTCATGTACTTCGAAGACGTCGATATGTGCGACCGACTGGGAAAGGCTGGGTGGCAGGTGGTCTACGTACCAACTGCAGTCGTCGAGCACGTCGGCGGTCATGCCGCTGAACGGGCGCCCATGGCGATGATGCGCGAGCATCACCGCAGCGCCTACCGATTCCTCGCCGACCGCTACACGGGACCGAAATGGTTTCCGGTGCGCGTCGTACTGCGGGCCGGGCTCGAGGCCAGGTTGCAGTTGTCCAGACTCTTCGGGCGAGTCCGCGAAGGCGCGGCATTGCGCCAACGTGCCGCCGATCTGCCACCTCGACGGGAAGGCTGAGGATGTCCTCGTTCTATGCGTGTATTCCCGCTGGGGGGAGTGGCACCCGCCTGTGGCCGCTCAGCCGCAGGGACGCGCCGAAGTTCCTGCATCGTCTTGGGTCCGACGAGCGGTCGCTGCTTCAGCTGACGATGGCGCGGATCGAGCCCCTTGTCGACCCGGCGCAGACCTTTATCGTCTGCGGTGGCGCGCATGTCGCGGCAATTGCCCGCCAGATCCCGCAGCTGCCGGGGGAAAACTTCCTGGTCGAACCGGGACCACGCAACTCCGGGCCTGCGATCGGGTTGGCCGCAGCTGTCATCGAGGCGCGTGAGCCTGACGCGATCATCGGTAGCTTCCCGGCTGACCACCTGATCTCGGTCGGCGACGCATTTCGATCCGCCGTACGTACGGCGATCAGGGTGGCACAGACCGGCAAGCTGGTCACCCTCGGAATCACGCCGACCAGACCGGAAACTGGATACGGCTACATCAAGTGTGGGCCGTCGCTGGGGATTGACAATGCTCTCGAAGTCCTTAGCTTCAAGGAGAAGCCGGCACGTGAGGTCGCCGAACAATATGTCTTGTCTGGCGAGTATGTCTGGAACGCCGGGATGTTTGTGTGCCGTGCACGCGACGTGATGGATCAGATTCGGCAGCGCGCTCCAGAGCTCGCCGACGGGCTGATGCGAATCGCGAAACTGTGGCTGACCGACAACGCCGCGGCGCATGACCTTTTGGGTGAGATCTGGCCAGGCCTGCCGTCGATCAGCTTCGACCATGCGGTCATGGAGGGTGCGGCCGACGACGGTCGCGTCGCAACCGTGCCCTGTGACATGGGATGGAGCGATATCGGCGACTGGGACACGGTCGCCGAGATGGGCATCGCCGAAGGAAGCCGGTTGGCGCAGCCGAAGGAAACTTTGCTGATCGACTCGCCGGGAAGCTTCGCTACCTCCGCGAGCGGCCGGGCGGTGACGGTGATCGGCGTACCCGACGTCGTCGTAGTCGAGACCTCGACCGCTATCCTCGTAGCGCGGCGCTCCGATGCACAACGGGTCAAAGAAGCCGTCGAGGAATGGACGTCGCGAGGTCGTGACGATCTCCTCTGATCAACCGCACCCAACAGTTTGCGAGAAGGAATCAACATGGACCTATCAGCAGTCTCCGCCCTCGTCACCGGAGGCGCCTCCGGCCTCGGCGAGGCCACCGTCCGGGCGCTGCACGCCAAAGGCGCCTCGGTCACGATCGTCGACCTGGCCGAGGAAAAGGGCCAGGCGCTGGCCGCCGAGCTTGGCGGCGCGACGACGTACGTCAAGACCGACGTGACCAACCCCGACCAGGTCCAGGCGGCCGTCGACGATGCGTCGAGCAAGGACTCGCCGCTGCGCGTCGTCGTCAACTGCGCGGGAATCGGCTACGCGAAACGTACGCTGACCAAGACCGGGCCGCACGACCTCGAGTCGTTCCAGAAGGTCATCAACATCAACCTCGTCGGCACATTTAACGTGCTGCGTCTCGCCGCCGCGGCGATGGCCACCACGGCGCCGCTTGAGGACGATGCACGCGGAGTGATCATCAACACGGCCAGCGTGGCGGCGTTCGAAGGACAGATCGGTCAGATCGCCTATGCCACAAGCAAAGCGGGCATCCATGGCATGACCCTGCCCGCCGCTCGGGACCTTTCCAGCGTCGGCATCCGGGTCAACACGATCGCGCCGGGCATCATCGACACACCGATGCTTGCTGGCGTGACCGACGAGTTCCGCAAGACTCTCGGTGACGGCGTGCCCTTCCCGAAGCGCATCGGCAGGCCGTCTGAATACGCGCAGATCGCGGTCTTCCTTGGCGAGCATGACTACATCAACGGCGAGACTATTCGGTTCGACGCAGCGCTGCGGATGGCGCCGCGCTAGACCGACCAATAATGTCCGATCCGCCCGGGAGCGCAGCAGGTCTTAGGCACGTGCTGACGCTTCCGGACGGGCTGGATCTGGATCGCACGCTCGGGCTTCTTCGCTACGGCTCGGGCGATCCGGCGTTTATGCGTACGCCGGAGGGCATTTGGCGCGCGTCGCTCACCCCGGAGGGGCCAGTCTCGATCTGCATCACCCAACGTCGAGGCGACGTCGAGGTCCGTGCGTGGGGGAGCGGCGCGGAATGGATCGTCGCAAATCTTTCGGCGATGTTCGGACTCGACGACGACGATTCGACGTTTCGTCCCGACACAGAGCCGATCCGCGACCTCTACCGACGGATCGGAAGAGTGCATTTCCCGCGTACCGAACTGATCTTCGAGTCGCTTGTGCCGGCCATCCTGAGCCAGAAGATCACCGGCAAGGAAGCGTTCGGCTCGTGGCGGATGCTGCTGCACAAGTACGGCGGCGTCGCTCCCGGACCGGTACCAGACCGTCTTCGGGTCCCGCCGTCGCCCGCGCAGGTCCGCGCACTCGCCGACTGGGACTGGCACCAGCTCGGTGTCGACCGCGCTCATCGCGAAACCATCCGGCGCGCAGCCGGCGCCGCCAACTCCCTTGACCGACTGACGACACTGCCCGCGGATGAGGCGATCGCGAAGCTGATGAGCATCCGCGGAATCGGACTCTGGACGGCGTCCGAGGTTGCGCAGCGCGCGCTCGGCGCCGCTGATGCGCCGTCGTTCGGCGACTACCACGTGCCGTCGACGGTCGGCTACGCGTTCACCGGCGAACCCACCGACGATGAGGGCATGGCGCGCCTGCTGGCGCCGTACCGTCCGCACCGTGGCCGCGTCGTGCGGCTACTCGAGTTGGCCAGAGTCGGTCCGCCGCGCCGTGGCCCTCGGCGTACCGTCCCGGACTACCGCCGCTTCTAGGCGAAAGCTAAGAGGAGAGACGGACTCTTGCCGCCGCAACAAGCTGCTGGACCGAGTCGTCGACTCCATGCGGCAGCTCATCGAACCGGAACCAGTCCAGGTCAAGGGATTCGTCGCTGATGTGCGCCGTACTTCCGGGCGTGGCCCGCACCAAGAACTGCACATCGAGGTGGTGGGTAGGTACGCCGCCGGAACATGTGAGCGGGTGCGTGTGCAACTGCAAAGGCACGGGATCGATCAGCAAGGCGTCGATCCCGCTTTCCTCCTGAGCTTCGCGAAGAGCAGCGCCGGTCAGACTCTGGTCACCTGCCTCGCAGTGTCCGCCGAGCTGCACCCATCGGCCGATTCGCGGGTGCAGCGTCAGCAGTACGCTGCGCTCTTCGAGGTCGCACACCAGTGCGCTTGCGGTGATGTGGCCGGCCGCGCACTCGCGCTGCACGGCTTCGGGTACGGCGTCCAGATAGCTTAGATACGTCAGTCGCAAGGGATCTTGGGATTCGTCTGCCGGTGACCAGCTCCGCAGGATGTCGCGGGCGCTCGCTCGCACGCTCTGGTAGCTCACGGCACCGGCCGTCCTTGGTACGCCGCCGCGACGGTGGTCTCGATCTGCACCGGGTCGCGACTCGCGACCGAGCCGATGAGTCCCTCGGCGCGCAACGCGACCAGTAGTTTGCCGACGTAGACACCCGTCTCGAAGGAATCGATGCGTGAGTGGACCGCGATCGTCGCCGCGGCGTACGACGTACTCACGCCGTCTACTTCCGGCACCGCCGCCAGCGCCGCCTCGATCTGCTGTGGCGCCGCGATGCCGGCGCCGGCGCCTGATGCGGTGGCCGGCACGACGTCGCGAGTCCCGAGTGAGAACATGTCCGTCTCACCGCCGCGGATCAGCGATGATGCCGCTACTTCGCCGTCTTGCCAAGGGATCCCGCGTACGACGGCCACCGGGACGCTGCCGACCTTACCGCGCACGAGCTCGGAGGCCGAGGCGATCTCGTCGGCTTGCGCGAGAGCGGTCACGGCCAGCGGGTGGCCGTGCGTGTCGAGCGTGCCGCGTAAGTCGCGCAACGGGGTGATCCCGGCGACGCCGATCGCGATATCGACCAGTCCTTCGCGCCACGGCCGCCCGACGGTATCGGTGATGATGACCGCGACATCACGACTCAACCGTCGCCGGATTGCCGCGCGCAGTCGGCGGGCCGAGGCGTCGGGATCTTCTGGCAGTAAAGCGATGACCCCGTTCGGAACGTTCGAGGCGTCTATTCCGGCGGCCGCCATCGTCAGTCCGAGCTGGTTGCGCACGATCCGGGTCGGCCCGCGTTGAGCGACGACCGCCACCGTCTGCCCGGTGATGGCGTCCTCCCGGGCACGTTGCCGTTCCTCCTCGCCGTCACCGACCGCGACGAGTCGGCCCTCGATCTTCGAGATGACCTTCGACGTCACCACGACGATGTCACGGTCCTCCAGGGCCGGTAGGTGACCGACCAGATCGTCACCGTGATGGAACTCTGGCAGCCCGGTCACCGCGTGTACCGAAAATGACTTCGGCAGGTCCTCGGCTCCGGCAGGGGTCGCGGGGTCGGACGACGTCATGCGCGCACAGCGTCGGCGAGCCGTAGGGCTTCGTCGACCATCGCGGCAGTGGCGGAGACATCACTCATCAACAGCGGTACCGCTCGTGACGCTATTTCCCCTTCGGGCAGCGGATCGCCGTCGTGGACGAGCCATCCGTCCAATACGCCGCCAGCGGACCGGGCGCCATAATGCTGTGCCACGGCGGCCGCGGTTGACTCGACGCCGACGGTGCGCAAGCACTTGTCCGCCATGCCGCGGATCGGCGCGCCGTCGATGATGGGGGACAGGCCGATCACTGGCGCTTTAGTAGCGCGCACCGCATCGCCGATGCCCTGTATCGCAAGGATTGTGCCGATGCTCACGATCGGGTTGGAGGGGGCGAGCAGGACCACGTCGGCGTTGTTGATCGCATCGAGCACTCCGGGCGCGGGCTTGGCCTGCTCGATCCCGATCTGCACGAACTCATGGGTAGGTACGTCGGCGCGCCATCGGACCCACCACTCCTGGAAATGAATCGCTCGGGTTGCGACGGCGCCGTCGTCGTCGGGGACGTCGGCGACGACGTGCGTCTCGCAGCGTTGGTCGGTCATTGGCAACAGGCTGATCCCGGGCTGCCACCGGTGGCACAGCGCGGCAGTGACGTCGGCGAGTCCGAACCCGGCATCCAGCATCTGAGTGCGCACGAGATGGGTGGCAATGTCCTTGTCGCCCAGGTTGAACCAGGTCGGACCGGCGGCGTACTCCTTGAGCTCGGCGCCGACGACCCACGTCTCGCCGACCTGGCCCCACCCACGGCCGGGGTCGTGCGCGCCGCCGAGCGTATACATCACGCTGTCCAGGTCGGGACAGACGCGCAGCCCGTGCATGGTTGCATCGTCGCCGGTGTTGATGATCGCGGTGACCTCCGCGCCGAGGCGCTGGGCGACTTCGCGGACGCCAAGCAAGAACGTCGCGCCGCCTACGCCGCCGGCCAGAACGGTGATTCGCGGGGGCTGGCCGTTAACCGAAGAGGACCCTGTGGAGGAAAGAGTTGGCTGCACATAAGCAATGTTCTCAGTAGGGTGACTCGCTGCTGCGAGGTGGGCGCCACGTCATACCGAAAACTTGCGTGCTGAACGGTGAATATCACCGAACGGCTTGACTTTAGGGCAACGACACACGTGTAATTACATCGATGTCGTTACCGGCGCATTGGGTTTCGCACAGCACAGCGTGACGAGCACCACCGAACAGCAGCATCCGTACTACCCAACATCAGCACCAACAGCACGACCCACAACAGCAAGTACCAACTGATGCCCACCCCCCGGGCGTCCGCGCGAGACCACGTGACAACAATGCATAGCGCTACCGCGCAGAGCAGGTTCACGAGCGAGCCGAGTCGAGAATGGAAGGGGCTTTGACTGTGACCGAACCGCAGGCTTTTACCCACGAGTTTTGGGACGCCGACGAAGGCGACGAACAGGATTGGCAGGAGCGCGCACTGTGCGCTCAGACCGATCCAGAAGCGTTCTTCCCGGAAAAAGGCGGCTCCACCCGCGAAGCGAAGAAAATCTGCGTCGGCTGCGAAGTTAAGGACGAGTGCCTTGAGTACGCGCTTGGCCACGATGAGCGTTTTGGCATTTGGGGCGGCCTGTCCGAGCGGGAGCGTCGTCGGCTCAAGACCGCACGCCGCAACGCCTCTTAGCTACCTCAACCGGGCTGCTTCAGGACTGAGCCAGCCACCTGCGATGGTTTAGTCGCCATCAATGTCTTCGATCTCATCGGGGTCCTTGCCGAGCAAGCTTGCGACCTGTTCGACGACGATGTCGTGGACCAGCGCCACCAGGTCGACCTGTGACTGTCCGCGCACCTCGAGCGGCCGGCGGTAGATCACGATCCGCGGCGGGAGCGTCTGCCCGTCGCCGACCACGCCACCCGGAATCAGCCTCGACAGGGGCACCGTTGAGTCCTCGACCACGTTGGGCATGTGGATGACATCGTCCGGCGTGGAGTGCTCGACAGTAGGCACGTCTTCTACGGCGAACTCAACGTGCTCAAGCACGTCGCCCCAGCGAGGCTCGAGGCTCTCGACCGCGTCGAGCACGATGTCGTCAAATGCCTCGGCGCGGGACCGGGACAGTGGCAGGCCCGGTGGCAGCAGCGAGCCGCGCACGCCGCGGCCACGCCGATCACGCCGCGCGGGGTAACTACGCGGGCCCCTCGATGAACTCACCACTGCACTGTAGATCGAGTGGTTCGACCTCCACTTGCGACACACCGGCAACTCGCGTCGCGGCTTACCGCGCTCGCCCGGGAGTCGGAGATACGCTGATCGACGTGAAACCGGTCCGTAGATGTAGTCGCCCCGCGTGCGTCAAGGGTGCCGTCGCGACATTGACCTACGTGTACGCCGAGTCGACCGCCGTTGTGGGGCCACTCGCGACATACTCCGAGCCGCATAGTTACGACTTGTGCGAGGACCACGCCAGCCGGCTCACCGTGCCGATTGGCTGGGAAGTGCTGCGCAGCGAGGGCGACTTTGTGGACTCCGGTCCGTCGTCGGACGACTTGCTCGCGCTGGCCGATGCGGTGCGGGAGGCGGCGCGGCCACAGCCGATGCTGCCCGATACGTCGCCGCGCCAGCGGACAATCCCGACCAGCAAGGGGCGCCGCGGTCACCTGCGCGTCGTGCCGCCTACCTCCTAGGGTCAGCATCGGTGTCGGCCTGACAAGATTGCCGGGTGGACCTCTCTAGAATTTTCAAAGCGTACGACGTGCGCGGGCTCTATCCGGGCGACTTCGACGCGGCTGCTGCCAAGCGAATTGGCGCGGCGTACGCACGATGGCTGGCCGACAACGGCCGCGGTACGTCGGTACTCATTGCCGGCGACATGCGCCCCACCACTCCCGATGTCATCGAGGCGCTCGCCGCGGGCATCACCGAACAGGGCAGCGACGCGATCGTCACCGGACTCAGCGCAACTGACCAGCTCTACTTCGCCGCCGGCTGGCAGGACAAGCCCGGCATCATGGTCACCGCGAGCCACAACCCCGCGGCGTACAACGGTCTGAAGTTCTGCCTCGCCAAGGCCGCTCCGGTGGGTCTCGACACGGGACTGTCCGACGTACGCGACCTCGCCGAACAGGGCCTCCCGGCCGCGTCCCGGCCCGGCACCCGAGCCGAGCTCGACACCCTCGAGGCTTATGTCCGCCATCTGCGCACCCTTGTCAGCTTGGA
The DNA here is from genome assembly GCF_003003235.1 of Antricoccus suffuscus. Lineage (NCBI taxonomy): Bacteria > Bacillati > Actinomycetota > Actinomycetes > Geodermatophilales > Antricoccaceae > Antricoccus > Antricoccus suffuscus. The sequence goes on along the minus strand of NZ_PVUE01000020.1, from coordinate 67,039 downwards.
GCACACCCGACCGCTCAAGGTCGTGGTGGACGCCGGCAACGGGATGGCCGGGCACACGGTGCCGGCGGTTTTCGCTGGCACCAATATCGAGGTCGTGCCGATGTACTTCGAGCTGGACGGGACGTTTCCTAACCATCCGGCCGATCCACTCAACCCCGACAACCTCGTAGACCTGCAAGCCGAAGTCGTGCAGCAGGGCGCCGACCTCGGCCTCGCGTTCGATGGAGATGCGGATCGCTGCTTCGTCGTCGACGAGCGCGGCGGAGCCGTCTCGCCATCGGCCATTACCACGATGATCGCCGCTCGCGAGCTCGAAAAGCACCCGGGCGGCGCCGTCGTCTACAACGCCATCACCTCCCGCGCGGTCGAGGAGGTCGTCCGCGAATGCGGCGGTCTGCCGGTCCGCGGCAAGGTCGGTCACTCCAACATGAAAGCGCTTATGGCGCAGCATCATGCGATCTTCGGCGGCGAACACTCTGCGCACTACTATTTTCAGGAATTCTGGAACGCCGACACCGGGATGCTCGCCGCGCTGCACGTGCTCGCCGAGCTGGGTCGTCGATCGGGATCGCTGTCCGAGGTCGTGGCGCCGTACGACCGGTATATCGCCAGCGGCGAGATCAACTCGACCGTCGACGATCTGCCCGGCCGCGTCGCGGCGGTCACGCGGTACGCCGACGCGCAGGGCGATGCGACGTACGAACTGTTCGATGGAATTACCGTCACGTTTGCCGATGGAGTCTGGTTCAACGTGCGCGCCTCCAACACCGAACCGTTGCTGCGGCTCAATGTCGAGGCAGCCAGCCGCGAACGCATGGAAGAGGTCCGCGATCACGTGTTGAGCATCATCCGCGGCGGGTAGAATCCTGGCCATGACCGTTGATGCCGAACTACTCAAACTACTTGCCTGCCCGGACGCACATCACGCACCGCTGCGGGAGGTAGCCGAGGGCACCGTGAGTGGACTCGACGGTCGTGCGCTGCAATGCATCGAATGCGAGTTGATCTTCCCGATCCGCGACGGCATTCCAGTGCTGTTGCTTGATGAAGCTCTCCGGCCCAGCTGACAGGGGACCTGCGGTGACGTGGGCGGGATCTGCGGGCCTCGGCCCGGACGACTTGGGGCCTGATTCGCTGATCGACGACACAGACGGGCTTGTCGAGCGTGACCGGGCCGGCCAGTTGATGGACACGGCGTACGCCGGCTCTGTAGTACGCCGCACCGCGACGGCGCTTCGGGAGTCGGGTCGCCTCGCGATGGTCCTGCCTCCGGTCCGCTACTTCGTGGTTTTCGCTGGGTACGGCGCCAAGGACGCGGCGAAGGCCGTCGCCGCGCTCGCCGGCGAGACGATCGCTGCACCGGCTTTGGTCCGGCAGACACTTGACGACCGCACGCCATGGCTAGGGATCGCCGACATGGTGCTGGTGTTGAGTGACACTGGCTCGGACGACTCCAGCATCCGGGCCGCAAAAGTCGCCCTGCAGCGGGGAAGCACACTCGTCGTCTCCACTGTCGCGGGTTCTCCTCTTGACGTACTCTGTGCCGGTGATCGCAACGCTCTCGTCCTACCGCTGGCCGAGCCCGGCAACACGATCTGGGGTCATATCGCCACCGGGCTAGCGGTCAGTGAGCGACTGCGCGATTCTGGCCGGTCGGACCAATCGGATGAATTGGCGACTCTCTCGGACCTGGCCGATGCGCTGGATGGCGCGTCGGAGCTGGTCGGACCACGCTCACCCGCAGACCGCAATCCGGCAAAAGCGCTAGCGCTCGAGTGTCTCGACGCGACGCCACTTGCCCTGAGTGACTCACCGCTCGCGGCCGCGGCTGCCTACCGGTTCGCTGCAAGAATGCTTGCCACGATGGGGATTCCGGTCGCGCACGTAGGACTGCCGGCCGGACTGTCTCGAATGCGCGCTGCGCTCGAGGGGCCCTACGTCCGAGCTGCCGACGACATTTTCTTTGATCCGTACGACGATTCCGGAGGCGGTCGCCCGAGTCGCCCGCTCCGGGTCGTACTTTTCAGCGAGAGCGGCGATGTCGGTCCCAGGACCGCCATCACTGATATGGCAGCCGCGCGCGGCGTGGGTCTAAGTACGATCGCCGCCGAAGGGGAAACGCCCGCGGCGCGGCTGGCCTCGATGCTCCAAATCGGCGACGTCGCTACGGCGTACCTCCCGCTAGTAGACAAATCCACAATAAGCAAATCGAACCCGACGGAAGGCGACGCCGAGTGAGCACGGAAGGATCCACAAAGGCGATACTTGCCGCCCTGGGGGCCAATGTCGGAATCGCGGTCGCGAAGTTCGTCGGCTTCGCTATTACCGGGTCGTCCTCCATGCTTGCCGAAGGTGTGCATTCGGTCGCGGACTCGGGCAACCAAGGGCTGCTATTGCTCGGCGGCAAGCAGGCCAAGCGCCAAGCCGACGCGAAACACCAGTTCGGGTACGGCGCGAACAGATACTTTTTCGCCTTTGTCGTTGCGCTCGTGTTGTTTTTGCTCGGCTCGGTGTTCGCGATCTACGAAGCCATCCACAAGCTGCAGCATCCCGAGCCACTGTCTATGCCGATCGTCGCCGTCCTCATCCTGGTGGTCGCGATTGGGCTCGAAGGCTACTCATTTCGGACCGCGATGCGCGAGTCAAGCAAGCTGCGCGGCGATAGCTCGTGGTGGCAGTTCATCCGCAACTCCCGCAACCCGGAACTGCCGGTCGTCCTGCTGGAAGACTCCGGCGCGCTGGTGGGCCTCGTGTTCGCGCTATTTGGCGTATCGATGACCTGGGCAACAGATAATCCCGTCTTCGACGCTATCGGAACCCTGCTGATCGGAATATTGCTGGGGATCATCGCGATCATCTTGATCACCGAGACCCGCAGCCTGTTGATCGGCGAGCCCGCCGTCCCCGCGGAACAGGCGCGGATCGAGCAACTGCTCGTCGAGTCAGGATCCGACCGCGTCATCACCCGAGTGGTGCACCTGCGCACCCAGCATCTGTCGCCCGACGACCTGTTGATCGCGGCGAAGGTGGCCGTCGCGCCCGGGTCGACCATTCAACAAATCTCGGTCGCTATCAACGATGCGGAAGCACGAGTGCGCGCAGGACTGCCGCACTCGGCGTTGATCTATCTCGAACCCGACCTGCTCAATGCCGTACCGGCGCCGGAAGCTGCGACCCGAGGTCAGATAGGCTCGCCGTAATGTTTCTTCTTGACAATGAGGTCAGGCGATACGCGTGGGGTTCCCACAGGGTCATCGCCGAGCTCACCAACCGCCCGAGTCCGACCGCCGAGCCTGAAGCGGAGCTATGGCTCGGTGCACACCCGGATGCGTCCTCGCGCGCGCGGGACCTGCCGGGCAGCCCGGCACTGTGTGACTTGATCAAAGAAGAACCAGAGGCGCATCTCGGTCGAGTCCTCAACTCCGAGTATCACGGACGTCTGCCGTTCTTGTTCAAGGTCCTCGCCGCCGAGTCACCGCTGTCGATCCAGGCGCATCCGACGGCTGCCCGTGCGCGTACCGGCTTTGCCGAAGAAAACGAGGCCGGCATTGCGCTCTCCAATGCGCAACGCAACTATCGTGACCCGTTCGCCAAACCAGAGTTGTTCGTCGCGCTATCCGAGTGCGAGGTGCTGTGTGGCTTTCGCGGTGCACAGGACGCCGCCAACATCCTCGCCCGGCTGGGGATCCGGATGCTCGCGCCGTACGTCGGCTCACTCCTGACCGGGTTACCCAGCGATGGGCTCCGAGTCGCGGTCACGACGCTGCTGAGCATGCCGAAGGAAAAGCAGCGCGAGCTGGCTGGCAGGGTCGTTGAGGAGTCGGCGCGGCTGGTCGAGCGACTCGACGATAGCGATCCCGACCGCAAGTCATATATGTGGGCGATCAAGCTCGGCGAGGCATACCCCGGTGACATCGGCGTCGTGCTGTCTCTGCTGCTCAATTTGCTTGTACTGCAGCCGTGGCAAGGGGTCTATCTCGGTCCGGGTCAGCTGCACGCCTATCTGCACGGTTGGGGCCTCGAGGCGCAGGCCAACAGTGACAACACGCTGCGCGGCGGCCTCACGCCCAAGCACATTGACGTCGCCGAGCTGTTACGGGTCATCGATTTCGAGTCGGGGCCGTTGGTTGTTATAGACCCCGTCGTCTTGGGCGCGGAGGCGGGTTACGACGAGGGCATGACGACCTGGCCGACCCCGGCCCGCGAGTTTGCCTTGTATCGTCGGAAGATCAGCAGCGAAGAGGTCATTGTGGCCTCCGACGGTCCGCAAATCCTTTTCTGCATAGAAGGGTCGATGAAAATCACCTCGCGCGACGTCGTGACCGAGCTCTCCAAAGGGGAATCGGTCTTCGTCACGGCGGCACAAGGCTCCGTGACCGTCAGCGGTGACGGGGTGCTGACCAGGGTGTGCGCCGGACGGGTCATCCGGTCTCGCTAGCGGCGAGCCGGTACCATTGACGGGTCACCCGCCATCTTTAGGAGACGCATTTGTCTGCAGCAACGATCGAAAATCTCACCGTCGATACCGCACCATCGGGCCTTCAGTACAAGGTCGCCGACCTCGGCCTGGCCGAGTACGGCCGCAATGAGATCCGGCTCGCCGAGCACGAGATGCCCGGCCTGGTGTCGCTTCGCAAGGAGTTCGGTGACGCTCAACCACTAGCGGGTGCCAGAATCACTGGCTCGCTGCACATGACCGTGCAGACCGCCGTACTCATTGAAACCCTGGTCGCGCTCGGCGCGCAGGTGCGCTGGGTGTCGTGCAACATCTTCTCGACCCAGGACCATGCCGCGGCCGCAGTTGTCGTGGGTCCCGACGGGACGGTCGAGGACCCGAAGGGTGTCTCGGTATTCGCGTGGAAGGGCGAGAGCCTTCCCGAATACTGGTGGTGCAGCGACCAAGTCCTGCGCTGGGAGGGTCACGACGGTCCCAACATGATTCTCGATGACGGCGGTGACGTGACGCTTCTGGTGCACAACGGCGTCAAGTTCGAGAAGAGCGGCGTCGTGCCGGAGACCACCGAACAGGACTCTGAGGAAGAGGGCGTCGTACTCGAGGCGTTGCGCGCAAGCCTCAGGGCCGAACCGGACCGCTTCACGAAGATGGCCGTCGATATCAAGGGGGTCTCGGAAGAGACCACCACCGGCGTGCATCGCCTCTACGAGCTGGCCAAGACAGGTGAACTGCTGTTCCCTGCGATCAACGTCAATGACGCGGTCACCAAGAGCAAGTTCGACAACAAGTACGGCTGCCGGCACTCACTCATCGATGGCATCAACCGTGCCACCGACGTACTTATCGGCGGCAAGGTCGCCGTGATCTGCGGGTACGGCGATGTCGGTAAGGGATCTGCGGAGTCACTGCGTGGGCAGGGCGCCCGCGTCATCATCACCGAGATCGACCCGATCTGTGCACTGCAGGCGGCAATGGACGGCTACCAGGTCGCGACGCTGGACGACGTCATCGACCAGGCCGACATCTTCGTCACCACGACCGGCAACAAGGACATCATCATGGCCGCGGATATGGCCAAGATGAAGCACCAGGCGATCGTCGGCAATATCGGGCACTTCGACAACGAGATCGACATGGCCGGCCTCGCGCGTGTCTCCGGGATCAAGAAGGTTGACATCAAACCGCAGGTCGCGGAGTGGGTCTTCCCGGATGGGCACTCAATTCTGGTTCTGTCCGAGGGTCGTTTGCTCAACCTTGGCAACGCGACCGGCCACCCCAGTTTCGTCATGTCCAACTCGTTTACCAACCAGACGATGGCACAGATCGAGCTGTTCACGAAGCCGGGCGAATACGACAAGCAGGTCTACGTGCTGCCGAAGCTGCTCGATGAGAAGGTCGCCCGCCTGCACCTCGATGCGTTGGGCGCCAAGCTGACCGAACTGCGCAAGGATCAGGCCGAATACATCGGCGTCGACGTGGCCGGCCCGTATAAGCCGGACCACTACCGCTACTAGGTAATAGCCCAACCGCGTCCGGCAGGGCGGTCGCTACGGCGGTCGCCCTGCCGGAGGTGTATGTGCGGCCAGTGCGAGACACGGCGATCGATATCGAACCGTATCGCTGGTGAAGGTGCAAACATTAGGGGACCATCGTGCAGACACGGTGGGTGTGTTCGGATTGGGGCAGGATGAAGCCACGGGTACTCGTAGTCGATGACGACACGGCGCTTGCCGAGATGCTCGGTATCGTGCTGCGCAACGAGGGCTTTGACGCGGCATTCGTCGCCGACGGGGCGCGGGCCATCACCGCCTACCGCGAACTCAGACCGGACTTGATTCTGCTCGACCTGATGCTGCCCGGGATGAACGGCATCGACGTGTGTCGCGCGATCCGGGCCGAGTCCGGCGTACCGATCGTGATGCTTACCGCCAAGTCCGACACTGTCGACGTCGTACTCGGGCTGGAGTCCGGGGCCGATGACTACATGGTCAAGCCGTTCAAGCCCAAAGAGCTAGTCGCCCGCATCCGCACCCGGCTGCGCAGAGTCGAACCCGAGGACGCCGAGGAGCTCGAGATCGTCGGGATCCAGATCGACGTACCAGGTCACAAGGTCAGCAGGTACGGCGAGCCGATCGCGCTCACTCCGCTGGAGTTCGACCTGCTGGTCGCGTTGGCGCGCAAACCGCGCCAGGTGTTCACCCGCGAGTTGTTGCTCGAGCAGGTCTGGGGTTACCGGCACGCGGCCGACACACGGCTGGTCAACGTGCACGTGCAGCGGCTGCGCTCGAAAATCGAACGTGACCCCGAACGCCCGGAAATCGTGCTCACCGTGCGCGGCGTCGGCTATAAGGCAGGCCCGCCGTAACCGTCGAGAACCAACCAGCAGGGCCACCACGGGATCAGGCGGCGACCGCGCGGTCGTTGCCGTCCGAGGCACTCTATTACTTGGCCGTCGTCCAGACGAAGCTGGCGACGCTGGGGCAGTGGATGCTGCAACGCTGGCGGCGCTCGCTGCAAGTGCGCATCGTCGCGCTGACGATGGTGATCACCTTCGCGGTCATTGCGGTCGTCGGCTACATCCTGATCACCCAGATCGGTGCAGGTCTGCTCGCGGCAAAACAGCGTGCCGCTATCGAGAAGTCGACCAGCGGCGTGCGCTATATGCAAAACCAGCTGCAGCTGGTCGGCAGCAGCTCAGCGCAGTCGGTCAGCGACGCACTGAGCTCCGGTACCAGCTACCTGTCACAAGGCGCCAGCTCGGCCGGTATCTTCGAAGTGATCACGCTGGTGCGTGGTGACAAGGGGACAACTCCGCGGGTCTACTCGCCGAGCCTGCACCTCGACGTACTTCCTGCCGACCTACAGACGACGGTGCAGGGCGGCAAACAGGCCTGGTCGATCGCGACCGTGCCGTACGCCGGTGAGAAACAAAGCGTGCTGGTCGTCGGCTCGACCATCCCCAGCGTGCTCGGCGACTTCGAGATCTACTTCGTCTATCCACTCGAGAACGAAAACCAGATCATCTCCTTCGTTCAACAGACGGTGCTGCTGGCCGGGCTCGCGCTGATGCTGCTGATCGCGGGCGTCGGACTGCTGATCAGCCGGCTGGTCGTGCTGCCGGTGCGCGAGGTCGCGCAAACCGCCGGTGAGCTGGCCGAGGGCAACCTCGACCGCCGGATGATCGTCAAGGGCGAGGATGACCTGGCGAAGCTGGCGTCGTCGTTCAACGACATGGCCGCGAGCCTCTCCAGCCAGATCGTGCGGCTGGAAAACCTTTCGCAGGTGCAACAGAGGTTTACCTCCGACGTCTCGCACGAGCTGCGGACGCCGCTGACCACGGTCCGGATGGCTGCCGAGCTGCTCTATGACTATCGGGCGGACTTCCCGGAAGTGGCCTCCCGGTCGGCCGAGCTGCTGTATACCGAGCTTGACCGTTTCGAGGCACTGCTCAAAGACTTACTGGAGATCTCCCGGTACGACGCGGGCGGTCTGTCGCTCGACGCTGAGCACGACGACATGGCCAGTCTGGTACGCCGCGTATTCGACGCGCACCGGACCCTCGCCCGCGAGCAAGGCTGTGAAATGCACCTGGAGGTGCCAGACGAGCCGATTGTGGTCGTGATGAACAGTTCCCGGATCGCGCGGGTGCTGCGCAATCTGATCGCTAATGCGCTCGAGCACGGCGCCGGCGACCCCGTGGAAGTCACCGTCGCGACGAACGAGACCGCGGTCGCGGTGACCGTGCGTGATCACGGTGTCGGAATCGACGAAACAGCCGCGGAACACCTGTTCGACCGCTTTTGGCGAGCCGACCCATCGCGAGTCCGCAAGCTTGGTGGCACCGGCCTGGGCATGGCGATCAGCGTGGAGGATATTCGGCTGCACGACGGTTGGCTTCAGGTGTGGGGCCGGCCGTCGGGAGGGGCGAACTTCCGGATCACGCTGCCGCTCGCCTCGTCAAACGGGGTGATCATGGAATCGCCGCTGAGCCTGGTCCCGCCGGGTGAGTCCGGCGGCGCCTTCGGTGGCCATCCGACCGTCCGACGCAGCTATCTACGCCGTCAAGGGGAGGGGACCACGTGAGGATGCGCCAACGCGCGCTAGCGGTTCTTCTCGGTGCACTCCTGCTCCTGGTGGCGGGGTGCTCGCAGGTGCCGGCCAGCACGACACCGGTAGTCGTCGGCAACGCGCCGGACGGGCCGAGCGGTGACCAGTCCAACTACTACGAGATTCAACCCGACGGTCCTGTGAAGGGTGACTCGCCCGACACGATCGTGCGCGGCTACATCAACGCGCTGGCCACCAGCGACCCGACGTACGAGGTGGCACGGCAGTTCATGACCACCAAAGCGTCCAAGGAATGGCAGCCGGGAGCCTCTACATCGCTGATCGATCCGGCGTACTCGGTGCAGCCGAGCGGCAAAGACGGCGTGGTCAACTTCAGCGCCTCGCGAAGCGCGACCGTCGACTCGGACGGCACGTATCACGCCGGCGCCGAGTCGATGACGGATGTATACAAGCTGGAGAAGGTAGCAGGTCAGTGGCGGATCTCGAACCCGCCGGACGGGATTGTGCTGACTCAGTCCAGTTTCTCCAACGTGTTCAAGGTCGCCTCGCTCTACTTCCTGGACCCGTCCGGTACCCGCGTCGTACCGGACCTTCGTTACTACCCGGTCAATCCGAAACAGCGCGCGAACACCCTGATCGACGGGCTACTGGGCGGTCCCTCTGACTCGCTCGCCCCCGGCGTACGCAATGAAGTGAGCGACCCGGTCAAGCTGCGCTCCGGCGTGCTCTACAACGACAGTGAGATCAAGGTCGACCTGACGGGGTTGTCAGGAAAGAATGGCGCCCAGCTCAAGGCTCTGTCAGCGCAGATCCTCTGGACCTTGCGCGACCTCAACGTCAAGGCCGTGCGGATCACCAACGACGGTCAGCCGATCGACGTACCCGGCGTCGCCGCCGTGCAGTCGGTCTCCGACTGGGAGTCGTACGACCCCGACGCCGTCCCGGTCGATCTCTCGGTGTTCTATGTCGCCGACGGCAGGGTGCTCAACGGACAGGGCGCGGCGGTAGCGGGCAATGCCGGCACCGGGGCACTTGGAGTCACGTCCGCGTCGCTGTCCGTCGACGGCACCGAGATGGCGGCCGTGGGCACGGCGACCGGCGTACCGACTCTGTATGTGGGGCCGGCCGGCAGTGACCTTGTCCCAGTCGCGTTGCCGGACACAGTCTCACTCACGCAACCGACGTGGGGCGCGGCCAACGACGAAGTGTGGATGGTGCGCAACGGCAACACGATTGTCCGGGTGCCTACCAAGGGGCAGCCGGCCATCGTCACGCCGGGCAGCCTCGGTGACATCAGCTCGATTTCGTCGCTGCGGTTGTCCCGGGACGGCACTCGCGTGGCGATGGTCGCGACGGTACCCAGTGGCAGCCGACTATTTCTGGCCACCGTCGTACGCAGTCCCGACGGGGTCACCATCACCGAGCCGATGATGCTCTCGCCAACGGTGGAGGTCACCGAAACGGCCTGGTCGACCGCGCGCACACTCGTGGTGTTTGGGCGCGGTCCGGTGGGTACTCGTGACGTGCCGTACTCGATCTTGATCGATGACTCGTCACGCACTCAGCTTCCAGCACCCGTCTTCACGGCCCGGCCGACGGCGATAGTCGCGGCCCCGAATCGGTCCCTGGTGTGCGCCGGCGACGGAATTATCCTCAAGCTGACCGAATCGACCTGGGTGAGCCTGATTTCTGGCAAAGTTGTCTCCGGAAAAAGCCCCTTCTACCCAGGCTGAAGCAGTCCCGGTGCGAACTAATCCGGGGTGCGGCACAGCGGAAGTAGCCCGGCAGCGATGCACCAGAGCGAACTGTTCGACGCGTTGGTCGACCTCGTGCTGCCTCGCGACTGCATCGGCTGTGGACAACCGCGACATCGACTGTGTGAATCGTGTATAGAGGCGGCCGCAGACCTCGCGATCCATGTACCGACACCGACACCGGTCGGGTTTCCCACCTGCGTGTCGTTCGGGGAGTACGCCGGCAGCCTGCGGCAGGCCATCATCGCGGTCAAGGAGCATGGGCGGCGGGACCTTGTACGTCCGCTGGCCGCGCTGTTGCAGGATGCGGTCGACGCGGTGCGTCCTGTGATCGGGACGCCGGCGTACGTCGTACCGATTCCGAGTACTCCGGCGGCGGCCCGAGCGCGCGGGGGTGACCATATGCTGCGGATCGCGCGCGCACTGAACAGCACGCCGGCCCGGCTTGGATCCGACCGGTTCGCACGGTTGTTGCCCGCCGGCCCGTTGCCGATCGCGCGGGTGCTCGTCCCGCCGAAGAAGGCAGCAGATGCGGTCGGACTCGGCCGGTTGGAGCGGGTCGCCACCCGCCGCCACGCCTTCACCGTGCGCCGCGACGCCCGGTCCCTCGTGCGCGGAGCGCACCTGATCTTGATTGATGACCTGGTCACTTCGGGAGCCACGCTGACCGCCGCCGCCGAGGTGTTGCGAGCAGGCGGAGCCGAGAGTGTCCGGGCCGCGACGATCGCCGCTACGGTCCGGCTGAACGGCCGGTCATGAGCCGGTCATCCCGCTCGCGCGACACCAGTTGCAGTTCGATTGCCAGATCCATAGCAGGCCCGGGTAAAGGACGCTACGGTGATCATGTGGACGCCAGTTGAACCCTGAAAAACCAGGAGGTCACAGATGGACATTGTGGTGCATGGCCGGAACGTTGAGGTCCCAGACCATTACCGGCAACACGTCGCGGACAAGCTAGAGCGTCTTGAACGTTATGACAGCAAGTTGATCAACGTCGACGTCGAGCTTCAGCACGAACGCAACCCACGACAGGCCGAAATAGCACAGCGCGTCGAAATCACGCTCCGCACCAAGGGCCCGGTCATCCGGTCCGAGGCCGTCGCCGCGGACTTCTACTCCGCGCTCGACGCGGCGGTCGCCCGCCTCGAGACCCGGGTACGCAAAGCGGCCGACCGACGGCGTATCCATCACGGAAATCGCACGCCTACTTCGGTGGCCGAGGCGACCGCCGACGCGGCCGACGCCGCGCAGGCCGCCTCGGACATCGACCGGGTAATGGACGAATACAACGGCGTACACCACGACAGCGACGAGTTTGGTCCCGGCAAGATCATTCGCGAGAAGTCGCACCCCGATACGCCGATGAGCGTCGACGAGGCGCTGGAAAACATGGAACTCGTTGGGCACGACTTCTATCTGTTCATGTGCGCCGAGACACTCCGGCCGACGGTCGTGTATCGCAGGCACGCCTACGACTATGGGCTGATCAGGCTCTCTGGCAACGGCGTCAATGCATCGGTCGCTCAGGCGGACGACGAGCTCGAGACAGCTGCGGTCTGACCGCTCTTGCGAGTGGTCTGCGCTACAGACAACGGCAACCAAGGTTACGATGGTCGGGTTGGGTACGCTCTGCCCGACCATCGTTCTGCCTATCTGAAGGGCTGATTGCTCAAAGTGGTACTCGCTCGCATACTTCGCGCCGGCGAAGGCAAGATGGTACGTCGCCTCAAGTCGATTGCCGACGCCGTAGACGCCATCGAAGATGACTTCACCGACTTGACCGATGCGCAGCTGCGGGCCAAGACCGACGAGTTTCGGGAACGGCTCGCCGACGGGGAAACCCTCGACCAGCTGCTACCCGAGGCGTTTGCGACCGTCCGTGAGGCCTCGCAGCGCACCCTCGGCCAACGGCACTACAACGTGCAGATCATGGGCGGCGCCGCATTGCATCTGGGCAACGTCGCCGAGATGAAGACCGGTGAAGGTAAGACGCTGGTCGCGACCATGCCGGTCTACCTCAATGCGCTCGAGGGCAAGGGCGTACACCTCGTCACGGTCAACGACTACCTCGCGAAATTCCAGGCGGAGTGGATGGGCCGCGTCTATCGCTTCCTAGGCCTGACTGTCGGTGTCATCCTCGCCAACGAGTCCTCCGAGCATCGCCGCGCGCAATATGCGTGCGACGTTACATACGGCACTAACAACGAGTTCGGCTTCGACTACCTCCGCGACAACATGGCGTGGAGCGGTGACGACCTGGTGCAGCGCGGGCATAACTACGCCATCGTCGATGAGGTCGACTCGATCCTGGTCGACGAGGCCCGGACCCCGCTGATCATCTCCGGGCCCGCCGAGCACTCAACCCGCTGGTACCTAGAGTTCGCGCGGATCGCCCCGCTGCTGAAGAAGAACAAGCATTACGAGGTTGACGAAGGCAAAAACACCGTCGGTATCTCGGAAGAGGGTGTCGCGCTGGTCGAGGACCAGATCGGCATCGAAAATCTGTACGAGTCGGTCAACACGCCGCTCATCGGTTACCTCAACAACTCCCTCAAGGCAAAAGAGCTGTTTCACAAGGACAAGGATTACATCGTCCAGGACGGCGAGGTGCTGATTGTCGACTCGTTCACTGGCCGTGTGCTGCACGGTCGGCGCTACAACGAGGGCATGCACCAGGCGATCGAGGCCAAAGAGCGGGTGCCGATCAAACAGGAAAACCAGACTCTCGCGACGATCACCCTGCAAAACTTCTTCCGCCTGTACGACAAACTGGCCGGCATGACCGGTACGGCGCAGACCGAGGCGGCCGAACTGTCGCAAACGTACAAGTTGGGCGTGATCCCGATCCCGACCAACAAGCCGATGGCGCGCATCGACCAGTCGGACATCATCTATAAGACCGAGACCGCGAAGTTCACCGCAGTGGTCGATGACATCGCCGAGTGCCACGAACAAGGTCAGCCGGTGCTCGTCGGTACGACGAGCGTGGAGAAGTCTGAGCTGCTCTCGAAAATGCTCACCCGCAAGGGCGTCCCGCATGAGGTCCTCAACGCGAAGCAGCACGAACGTGAGGCGCACATTGTCGCCGAGGCCGGCAGGTTGGGCGCCGTCACGGTCGCGACCAACATGGCCGGTCGTGGCACCGACATCATGCTGGGCGGCAACCCGGAGATTATCGCCGACATGCGGCTACGTGACCGCGGGTTGAGCCCGGCCGATACGCCCGAGGAATACGAAGAGGCGTACCCGGACGAGCTCGAAGCGGCCAAGGACGAGGTTGCCACTGAGCACGAGGACGTAATCAAGGCCGGCGGGCTCTACGTGCTCGGCACCGAGCGGCACGAGTCTCGGCGTATCGACAACCAGCTGCGCGGTCGTTCCGGTCGTCAGGGCGACCCGGGGCAGTCCCGCTTCTATCTGTCGATGCACGACGAGCTCATGCGCCGCAGCAACGGCGAGATGCTGGAATCGATGCTCAACCGGCTGCGGCTGCCCGACGATGTGCCGATCGAATCGAAGTGGGCGACCCGTTCGATCCTGTCCGCGCAGACGCAGATCGAGCAGCAGAACCACGAGATCCGCAAGAATGTCCTCAAGTACGACGAGGTCATGAACAAGCAGCGCGAGGTCATCTACGGCGAACGGCGCCGGGTACTCGAGGGCGAAAATCTCCGGGACGAGATCGGGCACATGATCCGCGACGTCATCGGTGAGTACGTCGAAGGCGCTACCTCCACCGGTTACGCCGAGGACTGGGACCTCGATCAGCTATGGACGGCGCTCGGCACGCTCTATCCGGTGGCTCTGACTCAGGAAGAGCTGTTCGAGACCGCCGGGGGACGGGCCGCGCTCACTGCCGACCTGTTGCGCGAGGAGATCACCGCCGATATCGAGGCGGCGTACGACGCGCGCGAGGCGGAGGTCGGCGAGGAGACGATGCGCGACATCGAACGCCGGGTCATCCTGTCAGTCCTTGATCGCAAGTGGCGTGAGCACCTGTACGAAATGGACTACCTGCGTGAAGGCATCCACCTTCGGGCGATGGCACAGCGCGACCCGGTCACGGAGTACAAGCGCGAAGGGTTCGAGATGTTCAACACGATGCTCGACGGCATCAAGGAAGAGTCCGTCGGGTTCGTATTCAACATCGAGGTACCCACCGCTGGCGACGCCGCACAGGCCGACGACGAGGCCCAACTGGAGCCGGCTGACGAGACCGAGCGCGAGCTCGCCTCGGCGGCGCCCGCGCGCAAGCCGAGCCGTAAACGGCGAGTGATTCAAAGCCGCACGTCCGCGCCGAAGATTGACCTCGACGAACCGGCTAGGCACAAGGCGCCGGCGCTCCTGGGTGGCGGACTCGACACGCGGCCGAAGCAGGCTCCGTTGAGTTACTCCGGACCGGACGAGTCCGGTGAGGCCGAAGTGTCTGCCGGCAACGGCTCCGGTGGCGGCGCGAGCGGTAAGAAGCAGGCGGGCGCGACGGCCAACCGTGGCGGCAACGGTCCGAGCCGTAACGGCCCCTGCCCGTGCGGGTCGGGCAAGAAGTACAAACGCTGCCACGGCGCCGAAAGCTAGCGACGATCGGTGGTTCAGTTCCGGCGGCCCGGATAGGCTAAGTCCGCGCAATCCGTTTCGATTTGTTTCGGCCTCCCGATCGCACAAATGTATGGTTCCGCACGCGTCTTGACGAAATCTTGCTGCAAAATGGCACATTTGTGCGATCGATGCGCCGGATTCGGGATTTTCCGAACACGGATCGCGATACGTGACGGTCGGTGAGGTATGGCGCGCCCGCAGTGAAGCCTAGATCACTTGTAGGTGAACGCATTTCCACTCGTCGTCGTACTCGACGAAGCGGGCGGTCATGGCGCGCGCTCGCGGTCCACGCTGGATCACGGCGTTGACCTCGGCGACTCCGGCCACGGGAGTACACACGCCCAGCGTTCGGATCGCGGGCGCCGGCGCGATCTGCCGGTGCCTGGCAATCGGGATCGCGTACTGCCGAAACCATTCCATGATCCCGAGTGCCGTGTGGGGCCGCAGCTGTTCGACCGGCCGGAACCCGGTGAGGACCTCGGCCGCCATCCGGCAGTACTGACGCGCAAACGCCAGCACCTCCGGTGGACCCGCTACCGCCTGGTCATTGTCCCGACCGGCGCGCGTGGTCGGGTGCCGGCCAGGCTGTGGTTCGAACCCGTCGAGTAGTAGTTGCTCCGCCGGCTGGACGAGGGTCAGGTGCCGGCGCTCTGTGGTCTGGGCGGGACCGGCCGAGACGGCGAGCGGCTCGGGCTCGCTTGACGGTGCGCGATAGACCGCGACTGCCACTACGGACATGGGCTCGACTCCTTTGGTTAATGAAGGGGATGGCTGGGCTAGCTGCCGGGCACGACCAGGACCTGGCCGGGGAACAACAGATCAGGATCGCCGCCAATGACCTCGGCGTTGGCGTCCCACCATCGGTCGACCTCGCTGGAAATCTCGGCAATTGTGGCGCCGTAACCGAGGTGCGCCTCGGCCAACGACCACAGGCAGTCACCTGGATGGGCGGCGATTGTGCTCGTGGCTGCGGGGGCGGCCGGATCTACCGGCCAGTCGACGCCGGACGTTAGCGACGGCGTCGTGCCATCTTGGGGAAGTTCGGCGACCACGGCGACCGGAGCGGCCGGCGGGCTGGCCGCGGCGACCTGAACGATCCCGGGGCCGAGCGAAATTCCAACCGCGATGCCCAACGCGCGTCGTATTAGTCGCGGCGAAATGAGTCCCGCGATGCGACCAAGCGTGCGTCCGCTTCGGCCGGGCAGTGCCGCGCCGGCCCAGCACGCGATAGCGATGGTGAGCCATCCGCACAGGACCCATAGCGCAACGCCCACGAGCACGAGGACGACGTGGTCGGCGCCGACCACGCGGGTGAACTGCTGAGGCGCGGTCGCGAGGTGGTAGACGTCCCGCCACGACGGACCGATCAAACGGCAGCCGGTCAAGCAGGCGCCCACGAGCATCGTGAACGTTCCGGCGATCCGGAAGATCGAACGCAATGGCATGCGATTCCTTCCTTCGTTTAATGCTGTTTGATGCAGTTTAGGTGTATTTAAGTTCGATACGCACGATTTAACGACGACTTGGGCTCACTGTCAAATAAGGTCGAGGAAGTTGTGGATGTCTTTCGGTTGCGGTGATGGCGGTCGTTCGGGCAAGGTGCTGCACGTGAGATGGACGCGATTATTTGCCGACCTCGAAAGTCGTTTGGATGCCGAGCGTGACGCAGACTTGACCGCCGAGGTAGCCGAACGCACCCGCATCGAGGTGGGTAAGGTCGCGCTGGTCGATCGGCTGCGTGCGGCGGTCGGCCGGCGGGTTGTGATCACCACCGTGGCCGGTACGCCGTACGCGGCTCAGGTCGAGGCAATTGGCCCCGACTGGCTCGTAGTGGTTGATGACTGGCAGGACGAACGGCTGATCTCGTTGTCCTCGGTCGCGGCGATCGGTCAGCTGCCGACCGCGATCGCCGCGCCGTACGACGAAGCACGGCGACAGATCGCCGCTCGACTTGACTTGCGCCATGCGCTTCGAGGTATTGCGCGCGACCGGTCTGCGGTGCGCGTGACGACCATCGGAGCGGTGACTATGTCGGGCACGATCGACCGGGTGGGCGCCGACTTCATCGATCTCGCCGAACATCACCTGGATGAGTCACGCCGGATCGGCAAGGTCACCTCCGTGCAAACCCTGCCCATCGGCGCGTTCGTCGAAGCAGTTCGGTTGAACCGCTAGTGCGAGGTGGTCGGTGACGAACAGTCAGGAGTCGGCGGACTCGGCGATCGAGTTGTCCGCGACGAGGCGCTCGGTTTTGGCGTACATACGTTTGATGTAGCCCTCCAGCTCATCACGCTCGACCCGCCACTGGCCGCGGCCGCCAACCTTGATGGCGGGCAGCTCGCCGGTGCGAACGAGCGCGTAGGTCTGCGACGAGGAGATATTGAGGACGTCCGCGACATCGCTCAGCGTGAGGAATCGTTCCGACGCCATGGAGTCCCTCCTCAGGAGTTGTCGGGTGCGGTGCCACTCTAGCGCTTCGCCCTGAACGGTCGGCAGTTGTCCACCGGCGTGTGCTTCGGACGACGGCGGCCTGTGGACAGGTATACCGAATTGTTACCGGAACGCTTTAAAGTCCACGGGAGCTATACCCGCGCTCACCTGCATGGTTGCTTCGCCATCCGCGGGTGGACACCCGATTGCGACTAGTGAGGCAAGGCCCGTGCGAGGACGATCAAATGTGACAACGCCCGATGCCCGAAGCGCTTCCGAACCGGTCGACGTGCCGCAATCCGCGCCGGCGCGCCGGATCGGTAAGCCACGATGGTTCGATGTTCGCATGGTGCTGGGCATGATCCTGGTCCTTGGCTGCGTACTGGTCGGCGCTCGAGTGATCGCCGCGGCGGACAAATCGAGCACGGTGTGGGCGTTGCAGCACGACCTCGCGCCCGGCAGCCTTTTGCAGGACGACGATCTGAAAAAGGTGCAGGTGCGTCTCTATGAGGACGCTGATACGTACCTGTCCGGTGCAAGCAGTCCCGCCGGCAGGGTACTCAACCGGGCGGTTTCTGCAGGGGAACTGTTACCCAAGAGCGCGCTCGCGCGTCGATCGGCGTACGTGACTCTGGCACTCAGCGTTCCATCACAGCGGGTTCCAGCCTCGTTGGCGCACGGGCAGGCGATCAATGTTTACGCCACACAGGCCGAGTCCAGCAACAGCCAGGCGACCGACGCGGGCGCTGGTCAGACCCCGGTGGCGTTGGTTGCCGAAGCGGTCGCAGTCGCGGATGTGTCCGGGCGGGGGAGCGGTGCACTCACCGTGAGCACCTCGGCACTGCAGGTCTCGGTCAAGGTTCCGGCCTGCCAGGTCGAGGGGTTGATCGCCGGTGCGGAGGGTAAGACGTTGTCGATCGTCGTACTCGAATCGACGCCGGCGGCCAAGGAGGACCCGTGCTAGCCGGCGGTGAAATCACGGTCATGACCGCGGTGATCGCCTCGCAGCTGGAGGCACAGATCGTCAGCGACTTCGACAACCGTAAGGACGGGGTAGTCGTCGTACGACGCTGCGTCGACCTGGCCGAGGTGCTCGCCGTGGCCTATAGCGGTGCGGCGAAGGCGCTGCTCGTATCGGCAGACATGCCCGGCTTGGATCGGCACATCGTCGAGCAGCTGCGGACCGCGGGAGTCGGTCTGGTCGCGGTCATCGAGCCGATGGCGCCGGCGCAAACCCAAGAACGACTGCCAGACCTTGGGCTGCACCACGTGGTCGCCGGCGATGCCGGATCCGCCGCAATCGCTGGTGCGGTACGCCGTGCCGTCCTCGACGGGGCGCCGTCCGGTCCGGCCCCCTTGGCCGACTCGGCGGCAGACCATCGTGACCCGCCGATGCCGCCGGGCCACGAGACGCTGTCGGGCAGACCGCCGGCGCCGCGTAGCCGTGGTCGTGGCACGGTTGTCGCGGTCTGGGGCCCGGCCGGATCACCGGGACGAAGCACGATCGCCCTGACGCTGGCCGACGAGGCGAGCCGGCTGGGCGTGCCGACCCTGCTTGTCGATGCCGATGTGTATGGCGGCGCGATCGCTCCCATGCTCGGGCTTCTGGACGAGGCGCCCGGACTCGCCGCGGCCTGCAGACTGGCCGCGGCATCGTCGATCGACCCGACCGCGCTCGCTCGGGTAGCGGTCGCTGTTGGCCCGAACTTTCGCCTGCTCACGGGGATTTCGCGGGTTGACCGCTGGCCCGAGCTGCGACCGGCGGCCATCTCAGAGGTGCTCACCACCGCCCGCCGACTAGCCGCGTTTACCGTCGTCGACTGCGGCTTCTCGATAGAACAAGACGAAGAGCTGTCCTACGACACGGTTGCGCCGCGCCGTAACGGCGCCACGATCGCGGCACTCGGATCCGCCGACCGGATTGTCATGGTCAGTAGCGCCGACCCCGTCGGGGTCGCGCGCTCGGTGCGTGCGCTCGGGGACCTCGCCGAGCTGATTCCGACGAACCGTCCGGTCCTCGTGGCCAACCGCGTGCGCGGCACCCTGTTTTCGGGCGACCCGCGCGGGCAGCTCGACGACGCGTTTCGGCGATTTGCCGACCACGCTGTCGACGAGTACGTCCCCGACGACCCGTCCGGGGTTGACGCTGCGCTGCGGACCGCGCGGACACTGGCCGAGGCGGCGCCATCGTCGGGCATTCGTAGCGCTACGCGCAGGCTTGCGGTGGCGTTCACCGGGGCCGCGGCGCCGGGTAAGGCGCGCCGACACCGGCAATCGTCGTAGGCATTGGACAATGGGAGTTGGTCTTTCAAGATCGGGAGGTGTCGATGGACCGACTCAACGCGGGCGACGCGTCGTTCCTATACGCGGAGGATGCCACGATGCCGATGCACGTCGGCGGGGTTTTCGTTGTCCGTCCGCCGCGTGGCGGATTCGACTTTGACCGCTTCGTCGAGCTCATCGTCGATCGCCTGTCACTTGCTCCGCGCTACCGCCAGCGGATCGCAACCGTGCCAGCGAAGTTGGCCAACCCGGTATGGATCGACGACGAAGAGTTCGATATCGGCTACCACGTACGTCGCTCCGCGTTGCCTGCTCCTGGTTCGTCCAAACAACTCGCGGAGCTCGTGAGTCGCCTGATGTCCCGGCGTCTTGATCGGAGCCGGCCGCTCTGGGAGATCTACCTCGTCGAGGGACTGCCTCGTGGCCGAGTCGCCATCATCACCAAAGCGCATCACGCATTGGTAGACGGCGTTCGCACTTTCGACATCAGCGAAATTCTGCTCGATACCAGCAGTATCCCCGAGAAACGGTTGCTGACTGAGTGGCATCCGCGTAAGACCCCGTCACACATCGAGCTGCTCGCCGCTTCGATGCGTGACTACGCACGCCGGCCGCGGACAGTGCTCGACACTTGGCGGGCCGGCATTTCTGATGCCAAAACCACGTCCAAACGGTTGGCCGAGATCGCGGGTTCAATCGTCACCACGGCGCGCAAAGTGGCGCAACCACCATCGGCGAGCCCGCTCAACGTGCCGATCGGCGCTCAGCGCCGGTTCGCCATGACCTGCACCAAGCTCGACGACTACAAGATCGTCAGCCATCGGCAGAAGTGCTCGGTCAACGACGTCGCGCTCGCGACCATCAGTGGGGCGTTGCGCACTTGGCTGATGGCGCGCGGCGAGGCAGTGCGCACGAGCACGACACTGCGCGCGATGCTCCCCGTGTCGGTACGCCCGTCGGCCCGCTCGGCGGTGGGTCCGGCAGACGGCCTCGCGACGATCTTCGTGGACTTGCCGATCGGAGAGCCTAACGCGCTAGTGCGCCTGAGCCAGATCGCCTACGCGACGGCGGGGCACCGCGAGTCCGAGCAGGCGATCAGTGCCCGCACCCTCGTGTCGCTCACCGAGTTCGCCCCACCGACGGTGCATTCGCTCGCCGCGCAAGTCACTCAGGGACTCACCAAGCGGGTCTACAACCTGGTCATCACAAACGTGCCCGGACCACAGCATCCGCTGTATGCCTCCGGGGGACGGCTCGTCGAAATGTACCCCGTCGTCTCACTCGCAAAGAGCCAAGCGCTCGCCATCGGGCTCACGTCGTACGACGGCACCGTCTGTTTTGGTCTCAACGCGGACCGCGACGCGATGGGTGATGTCGACGCGCTGAGCCAGATGATCGAGGAGTCGCTGGCCGAACTCGTAGGGTTATGTGAATGAACAGAGACATCCGCATCTTCGTCCCGACGACCCCCGGTGGTCTGCGTACTCTTCTCGAGGCCGGCGCGTTGCCGGGACCCCTCGTCGTGCATTATTCGGACCTGCCGACCAGCGAGTTCGGCGCCGACGAAATCGAACAAGCTGAGTTCGATGCGCTGTACGACGCGGCGGCCACGAGCACCCAGCTGCTGGTCGAGACCGATGGGCCCGAAGTCCGCGTCGTAATCGCCGCGCGGTCGGCGCCCGGTTCGCCCCAGCTGCGCGATGACGGCGAGTCGATCATCGATGGGCTGCCAGTCGGCGCGGTAGATGCGATCCACATTGACGAGACCTCTGCCCGCCGCGACGTGGCCGGTCTGGTCGCCACCGTCCGCGGCGGCGCCGAACCGACCGAGGCGCAGTATGTCGCGGTCGAGAGCCGGACCCTGTTGTGGCACGACCGTGGCGAGCTGGCCGCGATCGTTACCGACCTGGCCTAGCCCCGGCTCTGCGCCCCTTGTCGGCCTGGGACGGGCTGGGCGTCAGGGGAGGGTCAGGATCTCGTGGCCGGAGTCGGTGATGACGAGCGTGTGCTCGAACTGCGCGGTCCACGACCGATCCGCGGTCACCGCCGTCCACCCGTCATCCCACATCGTGAAGTCGTAGCCGCCGAGCGTGATCATCGGCTCGATGGTGAACGTCATGCCCTCTTCCATCACGCCTTCGGTCTCCGGGTCGTCATAGTGCAGGACGACCAAGCCCGAATGAAATGTCGTGGAGATACCGTGTCCGGTGAACGCTCGCACGACGCCGTACCCGAACCGTCGGGCATAGCTCTCGATAACCCGGCCGATCGCGTTGAAGGACCGGCCCGGAGCGCAGATTTTGATGGCCCGCATCGTGGCCTCGTGGGTGCGTTCGACCAGCAGCCGCGCTTCTTCGCTCACGTCGCCGGCGAGGAAAGTCGCGTTAGTGTCGCCGTGTACGCCGCCGATGTAGGCGGTGATGTCGATATTGACGATGTCGCCGTCCTGGACAACGGTCGAGTCGGGGATGCCGTGGCAAATCACTTCGTTGAGCGAGGTGCACAGCGATTTCTGGTAGCCGCGGTAGCCGAGAGTCGAGGGGTAGGCACCGTGGTCGATCAGATAGTCATGGCCGATGCGGTCGAGCTCGTCGGTGGTGACGCCGGGCCGGACGTTGCGGCCGACCTCTTCAAGTGCTTGGGCAGCGATCTTGCTCGCGACGCGCATCGCGTCGATCGTCTCGGCCGTCTGCACGTCACCGCCCGTGTGCGGTGCTGGCGCGGGTCGTCCGACGTACTCCGGACGATCGATGGACGCGGGTACCTGTCGCATCGGGGTGATTGAGCCAGGGGTGATCAAGGATCGGGTCTGCTGCATATCGGCGTGCCGGACCGTCACGCGCCGGCCAGCGGAGGAGCTGTGGGATCGTCGGTCGCATCGGCCTGCTCGCGCCGGATGTATTCCTCGATGCTCTCGATGTCATCCTTGGAGCGGGTGACCACGGTCAGCAGGTCAGACATCTTCGCGACCTCTTCGACCTGTTCCTTGATGAACCACTGCATGAACTGGTCGGACGCGAAGTCATTCTCGGCGCGCGCGATCGCAGTGAGCTCGTTGATCTGCTCGGTAACTCGCTTCTCCTGCTCGAGGGCGAGGGCAACCGGCGCGACGAGGTCGCCGAAGTCGCTGCGCGGCGCGTCGACGCCAGGGATCTCGACCGTGGCGTCCTGGTCGAGGAGGTACTGCACCATCATCATCGCGTGTCCGCGCTCCTCGACCGCTTGGCCGTAGAACAGCGCGGCGAGCTGCGGCATCGTGAGGGAGTCATAGTAGATCGCGCAGGCGACGTACTGGTGATGAGCGGAGAACTCATGTCCGATCTGCTCATTGAGTCGTTGGACGAACGCGGCGGCTGGCATGGGAACTCCTTGAACGGGCGAAAATAAATCAACATCGGCGGGGTACGCCGTGACCATCTTTTCATGGAATGGGTGTCGACGTTCGGGGCGCGATCAGACGCTCGTCACAATTCAAGTAAGGCTCCCCTAATGGGGCGGTATAGTTGCGGCCATGGCGGTGAAGCCCAAGAAGAAGTGCTGTGTGTCGAAGAAGCGCTGTGAGCGCTGCCCGATCCGGCTGCTCAAAGAAGGCAAGCTTCCCGACGGCTACACCGTCAAGAAACGCCGGCTGGTCAAAGCCGACAAGCACGCGAAGAACGTCAAAGCCGCGAAGAAGAAGTACCCTAAAGCCGCGTAGGCACAAATCGTGCACCGCACGCCGAGCTATCGGCACGGAATACCTGCACGGATGACAACGCTAAGGGGTTACCACACACGTGAGTGCGGCAACGGATATCGCCACCGCCTTTAAGTCCCGTGCGCGCGCTCAGCGCGCCTCGCGCATCCAAGCCTCGCTGCTGCGCGGAATGGGTGGGGACCTCGAGATGGGCGGCCCGACGGTCGCGATCTTGCGGGAGGTGATTGACCGCTCCGGTCGCAACGGGCGAATCCTGCTCATCGATGACCTGCCGACCAAGCTGGCGGCCGCTGCGCACTTCATTGCGCTCGAGGGCGGCACCGAGCTGTCCGACCTGTACCCGAGCGCCGGCGGCGGCGGTTCACTGCACGAGGTGTGGCCGGTAGCGCGCGAGACGATGGCGGCCGATCCCGACCGGTTTATCCAGCGGATGTTGCGGCCGAGCCGGCGTAGTGATCCGGGCCGCGCCGCGATGCTGCTGGCCGCGCTGGCCCACGTGGGAGCCTCTAACCCAACCCCTGTGCGGTTGTTCGATGTCGGCTCGGGCGCGGGGCTTGTGCTGCCCGTCGAGTCGTATAGACAGAGCGTGTACGGCGAAGTGGTCGGCGATCCGGACGGCCCGGTCGACCTCGGTCATGCATGGGCCAGCCCGCCCGAGGTGGCCTTTGACGCCGTACCGCCGATCGTGGACCGGCAAGCGGCCGACCCGAGCCCACTGCACCCGGCCAACCCGCTGCACGTGCGCGAGATGATCTCGTGGGCGGGGCCGGACGCACCGGACGAGATCGGCCGGATTACGCAAGCCTGCGAGTTCGTCGCGCATCTCGGGCTGACCATCGACACGGCGCCGTCGTCGATCTGGCTGCCGCGGGGGATCAGCTGGCCGCGCGCGGACGCGCAGAGCGTCGTATGGCACAGCGACGTCGTCATGGAGATGTCGGTGCCGGAGCGCACAGAGTTCGCTACCGAGCTGCTGGCGGCGGCCGGACGGGCCACCGAGACGGCCCCACTGACCGTGATCGCGTTCGAGCCGGTGGGCACCGATTTCCTCCTCTATCAAGACCCGGTAGGCGCCGCTCTACGCCGCGGTGAGATCGGTATTGAGCCCAATCGTTTCGAGCTGCGCGTCTCACAGTGGCCGCAGGCGACGACCCGAGTCCTCGCGTACGCCGATCACAATGGCTACAACGCCTACTGGAACGTCGGATGAGCGGACGCACCAGGCCGGTCCTGGTGTACGACGGCGACTGCGGGATCTGCACGAAATGTGTCTCGTTCGTCGAGCGGCACCTCTCAAAGGACATCGATATCGTCGCTTGGCAGCACGCCGACCTGCCGTCGCTGCGACTGAGCCAGGCCGAGTGCGAAGAGGCCGTCCAATGGGTCTCGTCCAGCGGCGCGGTCAGTTCGGCGCATATTGCGATCGGCGAACTGTTGAAGGACTCCGGCGCGCTGTGGTGGCCGTTTGGATTACTCCTGCAGACGCCGCCCTTTAGGTGGGTGGCCTCGGTGGCCTACAAATGGATCGCGAAGAATCGTGACCGGCTGCCCGGCGGTACGCCCGCCTGCGCGATGCCGGCACACCTTAGGCCTGGAGCGACTCGTCCCGCGGCTGATCAGCCTGAACCTCCGGCTGCTTAGCCTTCCTGGCTCCGCGCCGGAAGGTCTCCCACGGCAAGATCGACAGAATTGCCACGCAGTGCGGCAGGAAGATGATCGTGATCGACGCGAATGTGCCGATGTGGAAGGCGAGTAGGCCTGCGACCAGGATGATTCGCGCGCGCGGCGAGCGGCACAAGAGCATCAGCGGTGACAGTGTCTCGAGGATGACCATCGCAAACTGCGCCAGGATCAGCAGGCCCGGCACGTTGACGGTCCAGTCGACCAGGTCGGTGCCGCGCCGTAGGACGGCGCGGGTGATCGTGGCGCCGGTCGCCCAGTCCCATCCGCCGAACCGGATCTTTGCAATCGAGGCGAGGAAGTAGGTGAGCATCACGGAGATGAACACCATCTGCATCGCCCAGCCGGCCCGCTCGCTGCGGCGTACGTCGCCGAACTTCGCGGGGCCGACGGTCGGCAACACGGCCAGCAGTACGAGGAAGGCAAATCGGTCGTGGTCGACCTTGCCGTAGGACATCGCGACGATCATCCACAGTAGGTACGCCACCGCGACGATGGTGCCGGTAAGCCGGGGTTTCCACGCGGTCGCGGCGACCAGCGCGGAGACGACCAGCACCCACTTGAGGATCGTGACGTAGAGGTACGTCGGGGTCGGCAGGTGAAACAGGTCACCGATGACCAGCGGGTGGTAGAGGGCGGTCGGCGCGTAGGCCTTGAGCGCCACCCAGGAGGTGGTGAGGAATACGTCGACCAGGATGAACAGGTAGGCGATCACCCGAATGACGGCGACCCGGTGCAGCGCGACCGGGGACACGAACCACTGCGTGAACGCCGAACGGCGCGGGGTGGTCACGGTTTCGTCCATTTCGCCACCACCTCGTCTTTGAAGGACTTCGTCTCGAGGCCGTCTTTGAGCCGGGTCTTACGGACGATGACATCCAGTTCGATGATCTTGGGCTGGTCGGGGTTGTTCTTCTCGTAGCGGACCACGATGGTCTTCATCAGCGCCGGATCGGACTCCATTCGCGGCAGCGAACCCTCGAGTTCGGCGCGGCGCAAACCCACCGAACCGGCCGTGACGGCGATCCGTTGGTGGTTGGTGTCCACAGCTTCGAGCCGCAAGGAGCTCACGACGCCGTCGGGTGCGTTGCGGGTGGCGTACATCCGAAACGGGCCGAACGGGAAGTCTGAGTCCGAGCCGAAGAACGTGCCGCCGAGGAGCAACACGAGTACGAGTACCGACGCGGCCAGTCGGGCCGTGAGCCCGGCCCGCGTAAGCGGGCGGTCCGTGGTCTGGGTTGTCGGTTCCGAGATTGTCAGCCACCTGCCTTGGTTCGAGTACGCCGCCGCACCAGGTTAGTCGAAACGGGTCGACGCGGTCGCGCTGGACTCGTGCGCGGCACGCCGTCTTGGCTTAGGGTGAATCGCCGTCCTGGCGGGTACGGTTGATGCCAATGTGACGCTTGTTGCTGGTGTGGCGTGCGGTGCGGACAGTCCGTAGCGCGCGGCTGTCGGCACTTCCCCCAAGAGCGTCCCTGATTCGTTGGAGCTTCCGTAGATGAGCGCGAAAAAGATCATCGGTTTGCTGCTGATCGCGTTTGTGGTGTTCTACGTGCTGAGCAACCCGACCGATGCATCGGACTTGATTAAGAATGCCGCGAGCGGCCTGAAGAGCGCGGCGCAGTCGTTTGCCCAGTTCATCGGGTCGATCGGCTCTTAATTAGGATGGTCGCCACCGGGATGGGCGATCCCACCCGCTACCTTCTCCCCGGCGAAACCGCCGTCATCGGCGAACGCCGTCACTTCATGGTGCTTGGCGTGTCATTCGTCGAGACGGTCGGTTTCATCGCGATCGCCCTCATGCTGACGTATCTGTTCGAAACGGTGAACTGGGTCGGCACGATTGGTGCACTCATCGTGTTGGTCAGCGCGCTGCGGTTCGGTTACCACCTCCTCGAGTGGCGGATGGAGCGCTACGTCATCACCCGCCAGCGAATGATGCTCGTGAGCGGGGTTCTGACCCGTCGGGTCGCGGTGATTCCGATGGTAAAAATCACCGACCTCACGTACGAGAAACCCGTGGTCGGCCAGCTATTCGGCTACGGCACCTTTATCGTGGAGTCCGCCGGCCAAGATCAAGCGATGTCTCGGATCACGTACCTCCCGAAGGCCGACGTGCTCTACCGACGGATCTCGCATCTACTCTTTGGCGACTCGGAAATCAGCGACCACGAGGATGAGTACGACGAGTCACGGCTGGTGCCTGTGCCGCACGAGACGGATGAGCAGTATCACTCCGGCGAGGCGTCTGCCGCGCTAGACGCGTTTCGGTCCTATGACGATCCGCACGAGTATCCGACCGGGCCAATCGACGTACGCGATGCGACGTCGTCGGACTCCGAACCAGGGACCGTGGGCAAACTCTCGGACGCGTTCACCGAATCACGCCCGCCGCGGTGGACACGTCACCGCTAAAAGCAAGACTTCGGGCTACCGTAAGCGCGTGACTAGATTGCCAATTCGCGTGTCTTCCGGTGCGCGCTCCGCGCTGGCCGCCCGAGTCCTCATTGCAGTCGTGGTGGGTTTCTTCGCGGTCTTCACCGGTTCGTTGACGCCCGCTGGAGCTGAGCCTTCGGGTGATGCGGACGCGGCCGCCCAGGCGTTCGAATCCGGCAGTCATGTCTATGTGTCGCCCGACGCCGGCCAAACCGTGGATGCCGCGGCGCTGAAGTCGAAGATTGGTAAGACGCCTCTTTTTGTCGCGGTCGTGGCGCCAAACCAGACCCCCGAAGACGTCGCTAAGCAAATCACCACGACGTTCAATCCCAGCATGACCATTGCCGTCATATCGGGCACCGACGCGACGGCCACCTCGACCGCCCTGTGCGAGGGTGACGCGGACAAGCTACTCGAGAGCACGCGCGCGAAACACGCTGCCGATATCGCCGCCGGAAAGCTCACCACCTGGCTGAGTGCATTCGCCGATGATGTCGCCAGTGCGCCAAGCCAGGACTCGGGAGACTGCGGTGCGGGCGGCGGATCAAGCGGTCCAGGCTCAGTGTTGCCGTGGATGATCGGCATCGGAGTACTGGGCCTGGCCGCGATTGCCTACTATGTCGTGCGCAAGAAGAAGCAGAAGGACGCGTCGTTACGTGGGCGTCGTACCGAGGTCACGGCGCTTTACGATCGGCTAGGTGCCGACGTGCGGCGTCTGGACCCCGCGGGTGATGCCTTCGCGGCCCAGGCCTTGGCCGACGCGTCCGAGCGATACGACTGGGCCGGCGCCACCTTGTCCGCGGCCGATACGGACGGCGAGTTTGACGCGGCTCGGGCGGCGTGCCTCGAAGGGCTGACCGCGGCACGGGCGGCTCGGAAGTCCCTCGGCCTCGACCTTGGCGAGGACATCCCGCGGCCGGAACGGCCACAAGGCGAGCGGCTCGATCAGGCTCGTCAGATACAGGTCCGTGACGAGACTTACGTCGGCCACCCGCGGTACACCCCCGGTGCGCCGCACTACTACCGCGGCGGTCCGAGCGCCCCGGCGGGCTGGTACGCAGCTCCGTTTTGGGACAACGTACCCATTGCCTCGATGCTCGGTGGCGGCTTGTTTGGCGGCAACGAGGTCGAGTACGACGCCGAGTCCGTTGACGAGGCCGACGAGTGGGACAGCGGTGATAACGGCGGCCCGACGGCCCGCGGCCGGGACATCGGCGACCGGTCCTAGCATGGCCGAACCGAATATGGCGCGACGAAATATGACCGAGCAGCTGGGCCTCGACCAAATGCCGAAGCCGTTGCGGGCGGTGACACCGGCCAAGGTCGACTCGTTCGACAGCTGCCCGCGCAAGTTTCGCTTCACCTATATCGACCGTCCGCCGCCACCACGTGGAGCGCCATGGGCGCACACCGGGATCGGCAGCGCCGTACACAATGCGCTCAAGGCGCTGTGGGATCTGCCGGTCGCGGTCCGCGGTCCCGATGCGGCGCTCAAGGAGCTGCGGGGCCTGTGGCCGACCGTGGGTTTTCGCGACCAGACGCAGCGCCAACGCTCGCTTGAGGTCGTGAGCGGTTGGCTCTCGTCGTACGTCGAGACGATGGACCTCACCGACCAGCCGCGCGGGATCGAGCGGACGGTCGGCGCGCCGTACGGCGACCTGTCCATCAGCGGGCGAGTCGACCGGGTCGACGAGATCAGCGGCCCGGATGGCCCGGAACTCGTGGTGATCGACTACAAGACCGGCCGCGCCGTACCGACTGAGGACGACGCGCGGTCATCGATGCAGCTTGCGCTCTATGCGGTGGCCGCCCGGCGTACCTTCCGCACGCCGTGCCGCCGCGTCGAGCTCCACCACATCCCCAGTGGCGTAATCGCGGCGGCCGAATACACCGACGAGACCCTGCATCGGCAGCTGCGACGGGTCGCTTACACCGCAGACGATATAGACACCGCCAAGCAGCGGCTGGCCGCCGGCGTACCGGCCGACGAGGCGTATCCAGCGCGACCCGGGCCTGCCTGCGGTCACTGCGACTTCAGGGCCAGCTGCCCCGAAGGAAAGGCCGCCGCGCCGGCTC
The DNA here is from genome assembly GCF_003003235.1 of Antricoccus suffuscus. NCBI lineage: Bacteria > Bacillati > Actinomycetota > Actinomycetes > Geodermatophilales > Antricoccaceae > Antricoccus > Antricoccus suffuscus. Next base: position 37,563 of record NZ_PVUE01000020.1, on the reverse strand, counting down.
GAGACCCATGGTTCGCCGTACCCGAAGGAGACCCGCGGTGAGCGAACGGCCCTACTTAAACCGGCGGCTGAACGAGTTCACCTCGACGATCTTCGCCGAGATGTCCGCGCTCGCCGTACAGACCGGAGCCATCAACCTCGGCCAGGGGTTTCCAGACACGGACGGGCCGGCCGACATTCTGCAGGCGGCGAAAGATGCGATCGACGCCGGGATCAACCAGTATCCGCCCGGCCCCGGGATTCCGGAGCTGCGCACGGCTATCGCTTCTCATCAGCACCGTTTCTACGGGCTGACCTACGACCCGGACACCGAGGTGCTGGTCACCGCCGGTGCGACCGAGGCAATCGCCGCGAGCATGCTCGCGCTGCTCGAACCCGGAGACGAAGTGGTCGCGCTGGAGCCGTACTACGACTCGTACGCCGCCACCATCGCGATGGCCGGTGCGGTCCGGGTGCCGGTGACACTGCGCGCGCCGGACTTCACCCTTGACCTCGACGAACTAGCCGCCGCGATCACACCTAAGACCCGGCTGCTGCTCATTAACACCCCGCACAACCCGACCGGTGCCGTGCTGTCGTTGCCGCAACTGCAGCAGATCGCGCGGCTGGCGATCGAGCGTGACCTCATCGTGGTGACCGACGAGGTCTACGAGCACATGACCTTTGGCACGCCGCACATCCCGCTCGCGACGATTGACGGAATGCGCGAGCGGACGGTCACGATCTCATCGTGCGGCAAGACGTTTTCGGTGACCGGCTGGAAGATCGGGTGGGTCTGCGCAAGTCCGCCGCTGGTCGCGGCGGTGCGAGCGGCGAAGCAGTTTCTCACCTACGTCAGTGGCGCGCCGTTTCAGCCGGCGATTGCCACGGCACTGGCATTGCCGGATTCCTTCTATGAGGGACTTTCGATAGATCTCAAGAGCAAACGGGACCGGTTGTGCGTAGGGCTGGCTGCCGCTGGGTTCGATGTCTTCACTCCGGCGGGGACCTACTTCGTCACCACCGACGTTCGCGGCCTCGGCTACGACGACGGGATCGCGTTCTGCCGGGACCTGCCGAGCCGCTGCGGCGTGGTCGCCGTACCGTCGGTCGTCTTCTATGACGACAAAGACGAAGGACGCTCGTTGGTGCGGTTCGCCTTCTGCAAGAAGGATGCGGTGCTCGATGAGGCTATTGACCGGCTCATGACGCTGCGCCGCTGAGCGGACCGACCTGGCCCGTGGACGGTGGTACGCCGACGCGTGTGTCTGGCTCCTGGCACGGCTGGTTGATACCCGGCGCGACGTGCGTGCGCACCTGGGTGTGTGGCCGGCCGGACCGGACCGTCGCGAGTGCGACAAGCCCACCGCACGCGCAGAGCGCGGCGGCGATGAACATTGCCCGGGAAAAGCCCGTGCCGAGCGGTTCGCCGGCGGCGCCGCTGATCCCCGCGACGGCCGGTAGCACGGCCACGGCCAACAACGAGGCAATACGGGAGATGGCGTTGTTGACGCCGGATGCGGCGCCCACATGGTTTTCACTGACCGCGGCCAGCACCGTCGCGGTCAGTGGCGTCACGGTGATCGACATGCCCGCGCCAAACACAACGACCGCCGGCAACACATCTGCGACATAGCCGGCACCCGGGGTGATCCGCGCCATCAACACCAGCCCCGCAGCGGAAACTAGTGGTCCGATCGTCATCAGCAACCGCGGCCCCGTGCGATCGAGCAGCGCGCCGATCCGCGGCGCGGCGAGCATCATCACCAGCGTCATCGGGAGCGTGGCGGACCCCGCCGCCAGCGCCGAGTAACCAAGGGTCTGCTGCAGCTGCAGGGCAAGTAGAAACATGGCCGCGCCCATCGCGGCGTACACGGCGAAGGTGGTGAGGTTGGCACCGCTGAATTGCACCGAGCGGAAGATCCGCAAGGGGAGCAGCGGTTGCCGTTGCCGGCGTTCGATTATCGGAAACATCGCCAGGGACGCGACGCCGACGACTGCGGCACCGATGGTCAGCGCACCCCAGCCTTGGCGCGGTCCTTCGATCAACGCATAGGTCGCGCCGGCGAGGCCGATGGTCACCGCGGCCGCACCGCTGAGGTCGGGCCGATCGGTTGCCTCCTGGTCTCGGCTCTCGGTGACGTGTCGCAGGGTGACGACGACCGCGATGATCGCGACGGGCACATTGATGAAAAAGACCCAGCGCCAGGACCCGGCGTCGACGAGCCATCCGCCGATGAACGGTCCGAGCGCCGACGCGACGCCGGACATGCCCGCCCATAGTCCGATCGCCCGGCCACGGTCCTCGGACCTGATGCCGGCATGGATGAGAGCAAGGCTCCCCGGGACGAGGGCGGCCGCGCCGACGCCCTGGATGAGCCGGGCAAGAATCAGGGTGCCGCCACTGGGTGCAAGCCCGCAGGCCAGCGACGCGGCGGTAAATGCGACCAGACCGATCAGGAAGACCCGCTTGCGTCCGTACCGGTCGCCAGCGGCGCCGCCGAGCAGCAGTAGCGCCCCGAGAGTGAGCAGATAACCGTCCAGCACCCATTGCTGGATCGTCAGCCCGCCGCCGACCTCGCGGCCGATGGTGGGCAGTGCGACGTTAACTACCGTGCCATCGAGAAATGCAATGCCCGATCCGAGGACGGTGGCGGCGATCAGCCATCGGCCTCGCGCCGATGCCAGTGCAACGGCGGTCAGTGACGAAGGCGAGGACTGAGCGGACATGTCCTTAGTCGGTCACATCGTCCCAGAAGCCGATGAGCGTCGCCGCCGTCACGGCCGGGTTCTCCACGGCCGGAGAGTGCATCGCGCCGGGCACGACGACCTCACGCGCACCCAGCCGGACGGCCATGTCTGCCTGCAGATCCGGTGCCCACGCATTGTCCTGCAGGGAGTACATGACGAGGACCGGCACGCCAGTTGCCTTGAGCTCGGCGACCCGGTCGGGCTCGGTCAGCATCGACTCACCCATGCCGAGCAAGCTTGCCGCAGATCCGGTGACGAACCGGTCGCGGAAGAAGCTCTTGAGCGGTTCCTGCGGTGCCACAAACGAAGGGTCTTGCGCATTGAGCTGTTGGCCGAGGTCGTAGATCTCGGAGAGGGGTCGGTGCGGCAGCATCGGTGCGGCCAATTCGACGACCGTGCGACGTTGCCCGTCGAGCTTCGATGGTCCGGTCGCGTGCAGAGTCAGACTTGCAAACGCGCTCGGCTTGCCGATGACGGCCGCGCGCGTCGTTAAACCGCCGAAACTGTGGCCGAGTAGATGCACTGGGGTGCCGAGAGTGTCAGCGACCGCCGCGATGTCGGCGCCGAGCGACTCGACGCTGTAGAGCGCGGGGTCGTCGCCTCCGGCGGACTGGTATTGGCCACGTTGGTCTAGCCCGACCACCCGCAGCCCGGCTGCGGCCAGCGGGTCGTAAATGGGTGCGAAGTCTTCCTTGCTGCCGGTATATCCCGGGACGAGAAGCGCGGTAGCGCGCGCGGATCCTTCCGGCTCGGCGACAAGGGTCGCAAACGTCCCGCGGCCTGTGACGATATCCCGTCGTACGGCGGAATTGGGCGTGAGCTGGCGAAGGTCGGCTGATTCGGTCATCACTTCATCTTGCACCGCGAACGTGAACATCGTGGGTACTGGTTAGCAACTTCACGCGTGCACGGTCCGCCGGACATTGCCGGGCCTCCGAGGGCAAGGGACAATGGGCAGATGATGTGCATTGCGGTCGCCAATCAGAAGGGCGGCGTCGCCAAGACCACGACCGTGACGTCGTTGGGTACGGCGATGTCCGAACTCGGGTATCGAGTTCTGCTGGTCGACCTGGATCCCCAGGCATGTATGACGTTTTCTCTGGGTTTGGATCCCGACTCGCTTGAGCTTTCGGTGCACGATGTGCTTCTTGGGCAGGTATCGCCGAGCATGGTGTTGCAGAAGACGGAAGACGGTCCGGACCTGCTGCCCGCGACGATTGACCTCGCCGGGGCGGAGGCGATGTTGTTGACCCGCACGGGCCGCGAATACGCGCTGCGCAACGCCCTCGATGACCTGCAAGAGGCGGTCGCCGACGACGGCGAACCGTACGACGTGGTCCTACTCGACTGTCCACCTTCACTCGGCGTCCTGACCATCAACGGTCTCACTGCGGCGACCGAGGTGCTGATTCCGCTGCAGTGCGAGACGTTGTCGCATCGCGGCGTCGGCCAGTTGCTGGACACTATCGCCGACGTACGCAAGATGACCAACCGCAAGCTCAAGGTGCGCGGAATTCTGCCGACGATGTTCGATGCACGTACGACGCATGCGCGGGATGTCCTCGATGATGTCGCAATGCGCTACAAGCTGCCGGTGCTCGACCCACCGATCGCGCGGTCGATCCGATTTGCCGAAGCGCCGGCGGCCGGTAGGTCCATCATGCGCACGGCGCGGCGTGCCAAAGGCGCCGAGGCTTATCGGATTCATGCCCGCGAAATTATGGAAAGTTCAGGTATAGCTGCGAAGGGGGATGAGCGCGTTGGGAAATGATGCCGCCGGTTTCAGTCGGCTTCGGACCGCGGAGGAGCCGTCGCCGCGGTCGGGCGCCCGCTTGGCCTTGTTTTCTGAAGTCCACGCGCCGCCACCGCTCGGTGCGGTGACGCTGGCGTGCTCGCGGTGCCGGCAGCGTACTCGTGTCACGCTCGCGGTCGCCTTTCGTGCGGCACTGCCGAGCCTTCATTTGCCGTTGCGCGCCTACCCGAGCTGGATGCGTTGCCCGGCGTGCCGTCGTCGTTCGTGGATGCGGGCATCGATTCGAGCCTGAGTGCATACCCACGCGTCGTTCAGCGATAGATCGTCGTGTGTGTGCCGTCGCCGACCGCCACCAGGTCACCGACGACCTTAACGGCCGAACCGGGTCCGAGAGCCGGCGGTTCGGCGTACGTCGACTGGCTCTTCAGCGCACCGTTTTGCACCATATAAATGCGAAGCATGCCATCGGAGATGGTCGCAAGCTGACCGTTGCTCAGTGACGGATAGCTGCTGGTTGGAACCTGCCAGGCCGGCGTCGAGGTTGTCGGTGCGACTCGGGACACTGTGGTGCCTGTGCTGATCAGATCGAAGCCGCCGTCCGAGAGGACGCTCACCGAGGTGGTGTCGGTCATCGGGACGCCGGAAACCTGCGCGAGCTCACCCCGACCGCCACCGACGATGTATAGCGACGTGCCGTCCGAGACCAGCGCCGCGCCGTTGAGGAACGACGCGATGAGGGTCGGATCGGTGAGGCCGAGCACGGTATTGCCAACCTGACGAGCCTTGCCGTCGTTAGAGTCCTCTGCGCGGACGGCGTAGATCCATGGATTGCCTTTGCTGGCGCGGCACTTTTGAAGGACGTTGACGATCGGTCCGGCGCTTGCCGCGGCGAATACGCACTCGCTCGAGGATGTTGCGGGCGTAGAGCTCGTGCCGCTACTCGTGTCCGCGACACTATCGTTGGGCTCTAGCGTGAAACGTTCGAACCCGTCCAGTTGGTCATACGCGATGATCTTCTGCGCGCCGACCGAAATGATCGAGTTGGAGCCGAAGGCGATGCTGTTCGCGCCGTCGGATTCGATGGTGCGTTGCCACGCGCGTTTGCCGCTGCCGGCCTCGAGTGCGATCGCTTCGTCGCACTGGTTGCCCGAGCCATAGCCGAGGAACACCCGGGACTGGTTATAGCCACGGGCGCAGACCGGCAAATCGGTGCGCTCGTAGGACCAGATCCGCTCACCGGTGACCGCGTCGCGGCCCTCGGCCCCTCGGCTGGTCTCGATGACAATAGCGCCACCAATCAGGGTGGCTTTGCCGTCGTAGGTCGCGATCTGGTGCAGGGTTGCCGCCGGCGTACCGCGCGGAGTGCTCAGGGCAGTCGACCTGAAAGTATGCGTGGCGTGCGAGGCGCTACCACGGCTGATGACCGCGACCATGCCGGCCACTGCTAGGCCAAGAACGACGATCCACACCGCCAGCCGAAACGGCCACGGGCGCGGTGGACGGGCTGGCCGGGCCACGACTGCTGCTAGACCGTGGCCCCGGACGAGTTACTGCCGGACGAGCTCCCACCGGAGGCAGACCGGCGACGGGTACGACGCCGGCGACCAGTGCTGTCGGTCTTGGTGGTCTGACCGTCGCTGGTCTGCGCGGAGTTGCCGGCGCCGCCGTTACCGGCCGTGCCGGCTGTCGCGCCGTTGCCCGAGCTCTTGGCTCCGCGCGTACGACGGCGGGGCGCGCCGCTGCGGGGCTTCGACGGACGCTGCTCGTCTTTCGAATGGTCGTTCTTCGCATGTCCGTCGCGGGAGGACCCAGCGCGACCACGACCGTGTCCACGATCGTGGGACGTGCGCGGGGCGCGACCGCCGAGATCTTCGATCTTCTCCGAGTCCAGGCCCTCGCGGGTGCGCCGGCTTCGCGGCAACCGACCGGTCGCAGAAGTGGGGATGCCGAGCTCTTCGTAGAGGTGCGGCGAGGTGGAGTAGGTTTCGACCGGCTCAGGGATGTTGAGCCCCAGGGCCTTGTCGATCAGGGCCCAGCGTGGCATGTCGTCCCAGTCGACCAGGGTGACGGCGATGCCTTCCGCGCCGGCGCGGCCGGTGCGGCCGATGCGGTGGACGTAGGTCTTCTCATCTTCGGGTGCCTGATAGTTGACGACGTGCGATACGCCACTGATGTCAAGTCCACGGGCCGCAACATCGGTGGCCACGAGGACGTCGACCTTGCCCGATCGGAACGCCCTCAACGCTTGTTCGCGGGCGCCCTGTCCAAGGTCGCCGTGTACGGCGGCCGCGGCGAACCCGCGGTCGGCGAGGTTGTCCGCGACATTTTGCGCGGTCCGCTTGGTGCGCGTGAAGATCAGGGTCAGGCCCCGGTCGGGGACTTGCAGGACGCGCGACAACAACTCGGTCTTGTCCATCGCGTGCGCGCGGTAGACGTGCTGCTTGACGCTCGGCGCCGTCTGCAGGTCATCGTGGCTCTCGGCCCGGATGTGCGTCGGTTGCGTCATCATCGTGCGCGCGAGCGTCACGATCGGGCCGGGCATGGTCGCGGAGAAAAGCATCGTCTGACGCTTCTCCGGTAGAATCCGAAGGATTTTCTCGATGTCTGGCAGGAAGCCCAAGTCGAGCATCTCGTCGGCCTCGTCGAGGACGAGGATCGAGATCTTGCCCAAGACCAGCTTCTGCTGTTCGGCAAGGTCGATCAGCCGTCCGGGGGTGCCGACGACGATGTCGACGCCGTTGCGCAGCGCCTCGACCTGCGGCTCGTAGGCGCGCCCGCCGTAGATCGCCTGGACCCGAATGTTGCGCTCGGAGCCGGCAGTCGCGATATCACGGCTGACCTGCACACAAAGCTCGCGGGTCGGCACAATGACCAGAGCCTGCGGGGTACCGTCGGCGCCCTCGTCCTTGGACTTGAGCTGCTGGAGCATCGGTACGCCGAAACCGAGCGTCTTGCCGGTGCCGGTGCGAGCCTGGCCGATGAGGTCGTTGCCGTCCATGGCCAGTTTGAGCGTGAGCTCCTGGATCGCGAAGGTGCGGATGATGCCGACCTTCTCGAGCGCGCGGACCGTCTCTTCGCGGACGCCGAGCTCGGCGAACGTGGGATTTTGGTCGGTGACCGGGGCGCGCGCGGCCAACTCGTCGGCCTCGATCTCGGGTGCTCCGGAGTCGGAGTGGTCCAGTGCCACGGCCGGAGCATCAACGGCGGTCGGCGTATCAATCGTGTCGGTGTGCGGGGCTTCGCTTTGCGTGGTGTCGGTTTGGGTTGTGCTGTTTTGGGTGGTTTCGGATGGGGTAGTCAACGGTGTCCTTTTCAGTTTGGTGTCGTCCGTTTTGCACGGACACACCGGCACCGGTCGGTGCTTCGCTGAAAGGAATCGCCTTGTACTCGGCGTCGTCGCCCATGAGGGGCCGATCGAACGAGGTGCCGAGTCAAGGCGGTCAAGAGGTCCGCGCACATTTCCTTGATGCCACCATATCGCGGCATCGACCGCGAGCCCTTGAAAAACGACGGGCCCACGCATATTTCCTTCGTCGCTATCGTACCGTGGCAGTTGCTCTTATTGGTCCAGAAGGGACGTAGATGACACCCGAGGTACCGGTTGACGAAGACGGTGTGACCGCACATCGGGATGCGGTCATCGACCTTCTCGGCGTACTCATGTACGCCGAACTGCGCGCTTTTGACCGGCTTGCCGAGGACTCACGGTTTGCACCCACCCTGGACGGACGGGCCAAACTGGCGGCGATGGCCGCCGCCGAAGTCGGGCATTACGTCGCGCTCGAACGCCGGCTGCGCAGCATGGGTGTCGCGCCTGAAGATGCGATGAGCCCGTTCACCGATGCGATAGACGGGTTTCACAATTCGACCCGACCGAGCAACTGGTACGAAGGGCTCGTCAAGGCCTTCGTGGGCGACGGGTTTGCGGCCGACTTCTACGGCGAGATCGCGACCTTCGTCGACGCGAGCACCCGCGAACTGGTCCTCAGCGTGTTGGAAGACACCGGCCACGCCGATTTCGCCGTACGCGAAGTGCGAAGCGCGATCGATGCCGACCCGCAACTCGCCGGCCGGCTAGCGCTCTGGGCTCGCCGCCTGGTCGGGGAGGCGCTGACCCAGGCGCAGCAGGTGATCGCGGAACGGGACAACATCGCCGACATGGTGATCGACGGCGCCGGTGACCTTCAGTCGATCGGCGCGCTGCTGAAGCGAATCAGCAATGCGCACGGCGAACGGATGCGCGCCCTCGGCCTCTCCACCTAGCCGTTTTGGCTCGGCCGGGAGAGGGCGCTACTCGGCGGTGGCGAAGCCGACTCGGCGGTTGTCCGCTTCGGCGATCTCGACGTACGCGATGCGGTCCGACGGGATGAGGACCCGGCGTCCACGCCGGTCCGTCAGCGAGAGCACCTTGCCGTCGGACTTAAGGGCTTCGGCGACCTGCTTCTCGACGTCCTCGGTCGATTCAGCGGAATCGATGATGATCTCGCGAGGGGTGTGCAGCACTCCGACTTTGACGTCCACGAAGACAAACTCCTTAGGTAGATAAGCGGTTTCCAGGCTAGTCGAACTTTTGGCCGGTACGGCGCGCAAACGGGCCCGAACCGTGACGCTCTGAGCGAACGGTGCGGGCAGCTACTTGGGAAATGCCGATATTCCGCGCCACAGCAGAACTGACACTAGCTCGATGGCATCTTCGCGGGAGAGGCTCTCAGCTCCGTTGAGCCATCGGCGTGCGCTGGCCTCGGACGCGCCGGTCAGAGCGACTGACAGGAAATGCGAACGGGTCGAGTCAAGATGGGTATCCGAGGCGACGGCCTGAGCGATGGCCTCGATGCAACCGGTCTGGGCGCGTTCGACACGGGCACTGACCTGGGGGTCGTTGCGCAGGTCGGACTCGAACACCAATCGGTACGCCTCGCCCTCTGAGCCGACGAAGTCGAAGTACGACGAGACCGCGGCGTACACCCGTTGTTTGTTGTTGGTGGTGATCGACATCGCGTCCTCGATGCGGGCGATCAGGTCGGCGACATGTGTATCGAGTAGTGCGAGGTAGAGGTCGAGCTTGCTCGAGAAGTGCTGATAGAGGACCGGCTTGCTGACTCCGGCGGCGTCGGCGATGTCGTCCATGGCCGCTTGGTGGTAGCCGGCCACGACGAACACCTGCTGGGCCGCGCCGAGTAGCTGCGCGCGCCGGGCCGACCGGGGGAGCCGGCCGCCCGAATGCGGTGCTGGAACGGCGACCTGCGCATCGCCGTTATCGTCTCCCGGCACCACAACACCCCTGCTTTCGATCTTCTCGACTCAACGTGATGGTTACACGCAACGTGATGAATTTACGCGTAGACCGTATCGGTTGTGAGGCTCACCGTCGCGCGTTGGGACGTATCCTGGTCGGATGTCCGTTTCTGTACCAATCGCCCGCGCGTCGTCGTACGACGGCGAGATTGTCGACCCCATGAGCCGTCGCGCGCCGTGGCCTGGCGCCTATCGCGATATCACCGCACCGACCGCCAAAGGCCCGCGCACCATTCGGCTGAACTTCCGCGAGACCCCCGGCCCTGATGACCTTGGCCGAGCGTTTTTTGTGCACGGGCTCGGGGGTTCGTCGACCAACTTCACGGAGGTCGCGACCGCGATGAGCGGTTTCATGCGCGGCACATCGATCGATCTGCCCGGTTACGGCGTGTCCGATCCGGCGCCCGGCGGGGACTACTCGATCGACACCCAGGCGGCGTACGTGATCGCCTCGATCGAGGCCACCGGTGACGGACCGGTGCATTTGGTGGGCAACTCGATGGGCGGACTCATCAGCGTGTACGTCGCCGCCCGCCGCCCCGACCTTGTGCGCACCCTCACACTCGTGTCTCCGGCGATGCCGACCTACCGCTACGAAAGCGGTGCCGACCCGCGCATGCTGCTGTTGGCCATCCCTGGTCTCGGCTCCATACTGCAGCGCCAGCTGGCGCTGGGCGACCCGCATGACCGTGCCTGGATGTCGACGCAGCTGTGTTTCGAGGACCCTGACCGCGCGCCCGGTTTCCGCGTGGACCAGATAGCCAGCGAGGTCGCGCTGCGGCAGCGTTATCCCTGGTCGATGCACGCTTTCACGGAGAGCCTGCGGGCGATCGCCGCGACCGTCGTACGTCGGGCCGGACGTACTCCGTGGAGGTTGGCCGCACAGATCACCGCGCCCACCCTTGTGGTGTGGGGCGACCGCGACAAACTGGTGCCGGCTCGCCTCGCGGAGCGGTGCGCACGCACGGTGCAAGACGGCCGCTTGCTGATGCTTTCCGGGGTGGGACACACGGCTCAACTTGAGATGCCCGAAGAGGCTGCGCGTGCAATGCTGGAGATGATGATCGCCCGTTGAGCGCGCTTCGGAGGCAGCCGTCCACCATGCACCACGGTTCACACCCGCCCAGCGATGACGTGTCGGACGATCTCCAGTCAAACGACCGGCGCAAAGGTGGTCCGCACGCGGATAGCCCACCCGCACGACCCTCTCGAATCGCCAGGTTCGTGCGCGCCTACGGATGGCGGGCGTACGCCGTACCCGTGCTCGCGATACTGACGCTTGCCGCGTTGCTCACCGTCGTGCGGCGCGAGTGGTCATCCGGCGCTACTCACCTCGGCTCGGCGACGAAGACGGCCGCGCAGACGTCGAGCGGGTCAGCGGGCGCCTCGACCGCAGAGGGTGAACAGATAGATCCGTCGGCGCCCAGCCCGACAGGCACATTCACCCCGGCCGGCAACGGCGCGCTGAACATCCTTCCCGGAAGCTCCGCGGTGCTTGGTACGGGCGGCCCGGTAAAAACGTTTGTCATCGAGTATGAGGGTGGTACCAACCTCGACCCGGCCGAGTTCGCGTCGTACGTCGAAGACACCTTTGCCGATCCGCGCAGCTGGGGAGCGGGCGGCCAGATGAGGTTCCAGCGGGTCGACGGCAGTGCGCCGTTCGACTTCCGGGTCGCGTTGATCAGCCCGAATCACGTCGAGTCGCTGTGTCCTGGTTATGGGACGGAGGGCTACACCTCTTGCCGATTCGGTGACCGTGCGGTGATCAATCTTGCGCGATGGTCGGTCGGCGTACCGTTCTATGACGGTCACCTCGACGAATACCGCCAGTACGTAATCAACCACGAGGTCGGGCACTATCTCGGGCACGGTCACGAAGGGTGTCCCGGGCCCGGCGCGCTCGCGCCGGTAATGCTGCAGCAGACGCTCAAGATGGATGGTTGCGTCGTCAACCCCTGGCCGTACCCGCATGGGCCAACCGATAACCCGGCCAACCCCAACTAGCCGCGGCCGGTAGCCGCCCTGTCGATGGGATCATGGATTTTGGGATCATGACCGGGGATCGAGGAGGGCACATGTCGATAGGCCCGATTGTTGACGTCGGAGCGGAACTGACTGCCGAGCAGTCGCTGCGCTACAGCCGGCATCTCAGCCTGAGCGAGATCGGACCGGATGGCCAACGTCGGATCGCCAACGCGCGTGTGCTGTGCATCGGCGCGGGTGGTCTCGGTGCGCCGGCACTGCTCTACTTCGCTGCGGCCGGGGTGGGCACGATCGGGATCGTTGAGTACGACGACGTCGACGCGACAAACCTGCAGCGCCAGGTGATCCACGGCGTCGCCGACGTTGGGCGGTCCAAAGCCCAGTCGGCCCGCGACAGCATCCTGGAGATCAACCCGGACGCGCGGGTGCGCCTGCACGAGGTGCGAATGGACCACACCAATGCACAGCAGATCTTCGCCGACTACGACCTTGTGCTCGATGGCACCGACAACTTTGCCACCCGCTATCTGGTCAACGACGCGTGCGTCCTTGCCGGGAAACCTTATGTGTGGGGGTCAATCCTCGGTTTCCGCGGGCAGCTCAGCGTCTTCTGGGACGCGGCTCCAGGCGGTGGCCGCAACTATCGTGACCTGTTTCCCACGCCACCCCCGCCGGGTAGCGTCCCGTCGTGTTCGGAGGCCGGCGTACTCGGGGCGATCTGCGGCACGATGGGCTCGTTGATGGCCGTCGAGGCTCTCAAGCTGATCACCGGCGTGGGTGATGTGCTGCTCGGCCGAGTGCTCACTTTCGACGCTATGACCATGGCGTTCCGGACTCTTGAGTTCGGGAAAAACTCAGCGGCAGAGGCGATCACATCATTGCGCGACTACGACGAGTACTGCGGCGTACCGGCGACCGCCCAGAATGATGCGATCACGCCTACTCAGCTGCACGAGCTGTTGCACGACGAGACCGGATTGCTGCTGCTCGACGTACGCGAGCCGTTCGAGGCGCAGATCGTGCAGATACCCGGCTCGACCCTGATTCCGCATACGGCGCTGTTGGACGGCACGCGGACCGTCCCGGCCGCTAAGGACGATCCGATTGTCGTCTACTGCAAGAGTGGTGGCCGGTCCGCGAAAGTCGCCGATTACCTGCGGGAGCACGGATTCACCCACGTGGACGACCTTGCCGGCGGCGTGCTGGCGTGGGTGGACGACATCGAGCCCGCCGGCCAGAAATACTGACCGCGTGGAAGAGATCGACGAGTACGCCGACGCCGTACTGGCGGCACTCGACCTCGTACCGCCGGGCCGGATCACCTCATACGGACGGGTCGCGCAGTACGTCGGCAGGAGCCTCGGCCGCGGCGGTCCGCGTCAGGTCGCCAAAGTGATGCGCGACTACGGCGCGTCGGTCGCCTGGTATCGGTGCGTCAAGTCTGACCGGTCGTTGGCCGTCGAAGTTGCCTGGCGGCAAGCCGAGATGCTGTCCTCCGAAGGTGTACCGCTGCGCAACGGCCGAGTGCCGAAGGAGTACTGGTTCGACCTCCCGTCCTAAGCACCGGCGTTTGTCAGACCAACCAAGCAGAATAGGGCGCATCACAACAGGAGGGACGTCCGTGAGCGGATCATTGCGCAGCCGTCGACCACCCGTGCGACTAGTCGCGCCGGTCGATCAGTCGAGCCAGCCGCGAAGCTACGACGATGCGCAGCGTGAGGTCATCGAACACGCACATGGCGTGTTGCGGGTGGTCGGAGGTCCTGGCACCGGCAAGACCACCGTGGTGGCCGAGGCCGCGGCGCGCCGGCTCAACGATGGCGCGCCCGCCGACTCCGTGCTGGCGCTCACGTTCGGCAGGCGCGCCGCCGGGCAGCTGCGCGATGAGATCTCCGGGCGGTCGCAAGTCGCGCTTCAGTCGCCGCCGGTGCGCAGTTTCGAGTCGTTCGCCTGGGGTGTGCTGGACCGTGCCGCGCGCAACGAGCCCGACTGGGGACGACCGCGGCTGATCACCGGTCCCGAACAGGACCTGATCATCCGTGAGCTGCTAGCCGGAGCTCTGGAGGGGGAAGGTGCGACAACCTGGCCGCCTTATCTGAGAGCCGCGATGACCACGCGCGGGTTCGCTCGTGAGCTGCGTGATGTGCTCATGCGTTGCACCGAACGCGAGATCAGCGCGGACCAGTTACGTGCCTGGGCTCAGGAGTTCGGCCGGTCCGACTGGGCCGCGATTGCGGCGTTCATTCCCGAATACAGCGCGGTGACCGGACTTCGGCTCGCCGACGCCTACGACCCCGCCGAGCTCGTGCGAGCGGTGCTCGACCTGTTCGACAAGTCCCCCGAAGCGCTGGCCGACGAACGCGCCCGGTTGCGGCACATATACGTCGACGAGGCGCAGGAGCTCGATCCGGCAAAGGCCGACCTGCTCGATCGGGTCGGTGCGCACGCCAAGTCCGTCGTCCTGGTTGGGGACCCGGACCAGTCCGTGTTTGGATTCCGAGGCGCAGACCCCTATCTACTCGTGCAGCCACCTCACGACCTGCTCAGCAACACAGTCGTACTGCCGCACAGCTACCGTGCCGACGAGACGCTGATCGCGCCCGTGCGTCGATGGTCGGAGCGGCTGAGCGGTGTGGGCTCGCACCGGCGGTTCGTCGGGATTGCCGAGGCCGTAGGCGATCTGGACCAGACCGAGGCGCCGCCGATCGAGATTGTCATTGCACAGTCTGATGCCCGCGAGGCCGCCGCGATCGCTCAGCGACTCCAACGGTTGCACCTGGAAGATGGCGTGCGCTGGCAGGATATGGCCGTCATCGTTCGGTCGACCGCGGCGTCGTTACCGGCACTCCGCCGCGCATTCTCTGCGGCCGAAGTTCCGCTAACCGTCACCGGCGATGAGGTGCCGGTGGTGGACAACCCAGCCGTGCAAGGGATTCTCGGTATCGTTCGGCTCGCGCTCGACGACGATGCCGTCGACGTGCAAACCATCGAAGGCGTGCTCTGCTCGCCGTACTTCGGTGAGGACGCGTTGTCGGTACGCCGGATGCGTAAGACGTTGCGCCGTGCGGAGCTGCAGCGTGGCGGTGGGCGGTCGTCGTCGGGCATCCTGTGTGGCGCGATCCGGGATCCTCAGTCACCGGTGCTGGAGGATGCTGCGCAGATCGATTCGCTCGCGCAGCTTGGTGCGCTAGTGACCAAGATTCGTCAGGCCGCGGACGACGGCGCCACTCCCGAAGAGCTGCTCTACCTCGCCTGGCAGGACCGTGATGTGGAGCGTCGGTGGCGGGACGCGGCACTGGCCGGTGGCACCACAGGGGCCGAGGCCGATGCCCGTCTCGACGCGATCATCGTGATGTTTGACGTCGCTGCGGCGTACACCGAACGCATGCGGGCGGTGGGATTCCTCCAGTTCGTCGACTATCTCTGCGCGCAAGACCTTCCGGCGGACCGGCTGAGCAAGACGGCCGCACGCGGCGGGGCGGTGCGGGTCGTGACCGCTAACAACGCCAAGGGCTTGCAGTGGGATGTCGTCGTGGTGGCAAATGTGCAGGCCGAACGCTGGCCAAATCTCGTGCCACGTGGCTCATTGCTTGGATCCGAGTTGCTGGTCGACCTTGCGGCCGGCCGCGCCGCGGGCAGTGTCGATCGGGTGGCGCAGATGCTCGCCGAAGAACGTCGCCTGTTCTACGTCGCGATCAGCCGCGCGCGCCGCCGGCTGATTATTAGCGCGCACGAGACCATCGACGCCCGACCATCCCGGTTCGTCACCGACTTTGCCGAGATCGCCCACGTAGAACCGCAAAAGGCGACTCACCAGTTAACGCGCGGACTGTCTATGCCAGACCTCGTCGCCGATCTGCGGCTGTGTCTGCTCGATCCGTCGAGCACCGCGGAGCAGCGCAATACGGCCGCGCAGTGCCTGGCCCGACTTGCCGCCGACGGTGTCACCAGCGCGCATCCGGACTCTTGGTACGGACTCAAGAAGCTCACCGATATCCGGCCGGTGGTCGACGAGGGCCAACTGGTGCCGGTCTCGCCGTCCAAGGTCGAGTCGTTCGTCAAGTGCGAGCTGAGATGGTTTCTCGAAGGCGTCGCCGGTGGCACGTCGTCCAGCCGCAGCGAGGTCGGCACACTCGTGCATGAGGCGTTTGCGGCCATAGAGGACCTCGATGGGCGGTCTGCTTCGCAGATTGCCGCTGCTATGGGGGAGATTGTCGAGCACGGCTGGGACGGCATTTCCTTCGACTCGAAGTGGGAGTCGCGTAAGGAGCGCGCCGCCGTTGGCGAGATGCTCGACAAGCTCGCCGCTTGGCTCGTGCAACGCGAGGGCACCACGTGGGTGGCCAACGAGATCATGTTCGAACATGCCGTGGGAGCGGCGAAGGTTCGCGGGGCGGCGGACCGCATCGAGCGCACCGAAGACGGCGACTACGTGGTCATCGATCTCAAGACCGGCACGACAAAACCGACCGCCAAGGAGATCGACGCCAACCCGCAGCTGGGGATCTATCAGTTTGCGATCGAGTCCGGAGGGCTGGCCGAGGTCACCGGTGACGCGCCGCGGTCCGCGGGCGCCATGCTGGTCTTTCCCAGGCCCAAGAAGACGGGAGTCGCCGAGCTGAAGCAGAAGCCACTTGACTCTGCAGCGGACCCGGGCTGGGTGCGAGACCTGATTGATACCTCCGCCGCAGGCATGGGCGGTGCGTCGTTCGTGGCCCGGATCGATGCCACCTGCCGCACTTGCAGCGCCAAACGGTGCTGTCCGCTGTTTGACGAGGGCTCGGAGGTGGAGTCGTGACCGCGACTGCTCAGGGCACGGCCGCGGGCAGCCGGTCCGCGACCTACTCCGCTGTGACGTTGGCGCAGATTCTTGGTCAGCACTCGCCGACCGACGAGCAGATCGAGGTGATCGAGGCGCCGATGCGGCCGGGCGCAATCGTCGCCGGCGCTGGGTCCGGCAAGACCGAGACGATGGCCGCGCGGGTGGTCTGGCTGGTAGCTAACGGGTTCGTCGAGCCAGGAAAGGTCCTCGGCCTGACGTTCACCCGCAAGGCCGCAAGCGAGCTGTCGTCCCGAATCCGCGACCGACTGCGCACGCTGGCGATGTCCACCGCGGGACGTATCGAGCCCGACGAGGCGTGGCTGCAGACCGAGCCCACGGTGCTGACGTACGACGCGTACGCGCGCCGGTTGGTGACCGAACACGGCCTCCGTCTTGGGGTCGAACCCAGCACCGGACTTGCTGATGCCGGCACCCTGTGGTTGCTGGCCTACCAGGTCGTCAGCGCATCGGACGCAGGGCTGGAGGCGCTCGACGTCACGTTGCGCACGGTCGTGGGATGGATGCAACAGCTAGGTGATGAGCTGCTCAGCCACGTCCGCTCGCTCGAGGACCTCGACGACTACTGCGAACAAAACGCTACCCACCTCGAGTCACTGCCAAAGAAGCTCGGCAAGAGTACGGGCAAACTTACCGACGAAACGCTCAAAGTCGCCCGGGCCCTTCGAAGCCGGCAACTGCTCATCCCGCTGTTGAAGGAGTTCGCCAGGGCCAAGGCAGAGCGCGAGGTGATGAGCTTCGGCGACGTGATGAAGGTGGGCTGTGAGCTGGTCGAGAAGTTTCCCGATATAGGCGACGTCGAACGCGGCAGGTACGACGCGGTGTTGCTCGACGAGTACCAGGACACCTCCCACGCGCAGGCCCGCTTCTTGTCGCGGCTGTACGCCGGCCACCCGATCACGGCCGTCGGAGATCCGTGTCAGGCCATCTACGCGTTTCGCGGAGCCAGCGACGACACCCTCGCGTCGTTCGGGCACGTCTTCGGCGTCGGCGAGGCCGTCACGACCCATCAGCTGTCGATGAGCTTCCGCAACCAGGAGTCCATCCTCGGCCTGGCCAATGGGGTCTCGGCGCCGCTTCGGGAGCGTGGCGCCGAGGTCGCGCAGTTGACGGCGCCTTCCGGGACCGCCGACGGCGCCGTCAGCGTGGCGTTCTACGACGACGTTTACGCCGAGGCTGACGCGGTCGCCGCACGTGCCGAGCAGCTGCGGACCGCAGATGAAGCGGCCGGCACAAGTTCGTCGGTGGCGGTGCTGTGCCGCGCGCGTTCACAGTTCACTCCGATGATCAAAGCGCTACAGGCTAGGGAAGTACCGTACGAGGTCGTCGGCCTATCCGGTCTGATCTCGGTGCCCGAGGTCGCTGACATTGTCGCGGTTCTCCGCGTCCTCGATCAGCCGGACGCATCCGCGGACCTGTTGCGGATCCTCACCGGACCGCGCGTCCGGCTCGGTTCTCGCGATCTGGACCGGCTGGCCAAACTTGCCGGCAGGCTATCCGGCCGCCGTGCGGACTCGGCGCGAGAGGGTGCCACAGACACGCCCGTCGAGTCCGACGACGTCGATGAGCGGAGCATCGTGGAGGCGCTCGACTCGATCGGCGACGCCCCGACCGACTGGTTCTCAACCGACGGCCACCAGCGGCTGACGCGACTGGCCGGCGAACTGCGCATGCTGCGCGGTTCGCTCGCGCTGCCGCTTGGCGACCTGGTGACGCTGGTGGAGCGCACTATCAACCTCGACGTCGAGGTTGCCGTGCGGGATCGACGCCGCGGTGCGCAACCAGGTGCACAGCTCGACGCCTTCGTCTCTGTTGCGACGGGTTTCTCGTCCGACGCCGGCACCAACTCGCTGAGTGCGTTCGTGCGCTACTTGCATGCCGCAGAGGAGGAGGACCGTGGCCTGGCGCTCGCCGGCGTGGAGACCCGGAGCGACGCGGTGCAGATCCTCACCGTGCACGCGGCCAAGGGCCTCGAATGGGACGTCGTGTTCGTCCCTGGCTTGGTCACCAAGAAGTTCCCGGCGAGTCCGGACCCTGTCGAGGGCTGGCTCACCGCACCGAAGATGTTGCCGTACGCGTTGCGTGGTGACGTCCGCGCGCAGCCTGGAATCGATATCACCGGCTGCGTCGATGAGGTGGAGTTCAAGGAAGAGCGGGCCCGATACAAGGACGCGGTCGCCGATAAGAGTGCGCTGGAAGAGCGCCGGCTGTTCTACGTCGCAGCCACCAGGGCTCGGTCCCAGCTGCATCTGAGTGGCGGCACTTGGGACGAGGCGCTCAAGCCGCGGGCGCCGTCAGAGTTTCTGATCGAGTCCAAGGAATTGGGCCCGTCGATCGGCGCTACAACACCGGTCTGGGCTGACGAACCCGCACCCGATGCCCGCAACCCCTTGCACGCAGACGATCACGCCGAGCAGTGGCCGCCGCAACGGCCCCTAGGCCATTTCGACCGGTTGGAAGCCGCCGCGGCCCACGTGCGCGCCCTAACGGACTGCGTTCATCCCGGCCCGAGTCAGGGAGGTGCGGATGAAGGAGCCCCGCCGGACGAGCGCGCAGATCAGATGCTCCGGGATACTGAGCTGCTGCTCACCGATCGGCGCGCTCGACGTACCGCGACCGACATCGAAATCCCTATGCCGCAGCGGTTGTCGGCCTCACAGATGGTTGCGCTGCACACCGACGCCACGCAGTTCGCGCTGGACATCCGCAGGCCGCTGCCGCGCGGCCCACAGCGGTCTGCGAGCCGCGGCACGGCATTCCACGCTTGGCTGGAACAACGGTTCGGTTCGCGGGCACTACTCGACCTCGACGACCTGCCCGGGTCGGGCGACGAAGACGTGATGCTCGACGAGTCGTACGACGACCTGATCGCCGCGTTCGAGCGAAGCGAATGGGCAGACCGGCAGCCGCACGAAGTCGAGGTACCTTTCGATATCAGCATCGGCGGCACTCCGGTCCGGGGACGACTCGATGCCGTGTTCGCCTGCCCGCCCGGCGGTCGCTACGACTACGACGTCATCGACTGGAAAACCGGTCGTCGGCCTGTTGGCGAGCAGCTAGCGCACGCCGAAGTGCAGCTGGCGGTCTATCGGATCGCGTGGGCGCGGGTGGCTGGCGTACCGGTCGAACGGGTTAGCGCCGGATTCCACTATGTCGCCGACGGCACGACCCATCGGCCTCAGTCGCTGCTACGCGAGGATGAACTTGCCGACCTGCTGAGTGCCGATCCAGCTAGCTAGCGGGTCGGTCGAACGATCGGGTCTCGAGGGCGACCAGTCAGAAGCGCTCAGCGATGGCGTCGGCCAGATCCTGGGGCGCAAGCTCCGGGATCCAGTGACTGATGCCGTTGAGCGTGATCAGCTTGTAGTCCGCGTCGACGTACTTCGCGCATAGCTGCGGTCCAACGGGGCCGACCGCGGTGTCGTTGTCGCTCCAGACGAGGGTCGTCGGGACAATGACCGATGGTGTCGCGACGTTGGCCGAGCTCATGGCGCGGTAGTAGTTGAGTGCCGCGGTGAGCGCACCCGGCTGCTGGAGGCGCTCGATGTAATGGCCGGCGCGTTCGGGCCCGATGTCGGCGAGGACGTCGCGCAACCACTTCGCGTCGTCCTCAAGTAGCACCTGCTCGGCCTTACCTTCCTGCCAAAACAGCTTGAAGTACTCTGAGCGC
This sequence comes from Antricoccus suffuscus, assembly GCF_003003235.1. Classification (NCBI taxonomy): domain Bacteria; kingdom Bacillati; phylum Actinomycetota; class Actinomycetes; order Geodermatophilales; family Antricoccaceae; genus Antricoccus; species Antricoccus suffuscus. The sequence continues at coordinate 17,293 of NZ_PVUE01000020.1, read as the reverse complement.
TTCTTTTGATCGGAGTCGATCTTGTAGGCCTCACCAAAGGCCGACGGATGCGGGATCGACACGGCAGTGAGCGCACTGAACCGTTCCGGGTACGACGCCGCGGCGACCCAGGCGATGTTGGAACCCCAGTCGTGGCCCACCAGATGCACCTTGTCGAGGCCCATCGCGTCCATGATCGCTACGACGTCGGCGGCGAGAGTCGCCTGGGTGTAGTGCTCGACTCCAATGGGACGGGCGCCCGCGCTGTAGCCGCGTTGGTCGGGCACGATGACGCGTGCACCGCGCGCGGCGAGAATCCTGGCGACCTCGCGGTAGCTTTGCGCGCCCTGCGGGAACCCATGCAATGCGAAACGGTCGGAGTTTCGTGATCGCCGCCTCCCGTGTCCCACACGTTGAAGTTCAGGATGCCGGCGTCGTCGACCCGGGCCGTTACGTTGGATTCCGTCCATGTCATGCGGCGAGCGTACTTCGGACAGGCCGGGATTGTCGCCATCGACATTAGTCGACGGTCGGCGCCTAGGCTTGGCTGCGGGCCGGCGGTCGCATTCCGACCGTCGAAGGGTTCAGAAGTGTGATGTACCGAGGAGACGAGGACGACCCGCGTGAGTGAGCCGAATCAGCCGGGGTGGTACCAGGATCCAACGGGCCGGCAAGGCGACGCCCGCTGGTGGGACGGCGTGGGCTGGACCGACCAGACCATGCCGTATGAGACGACGACCGACGCCGCGGAGTTCGAGCATCTTCCGACGTTGCAGTCCGGCAGTGCCACCGGTGCCCACACCGTCTACTCACCAGGTGCGATGGGTGAGTACGAAGTCTTCACTCCAAGCGTCGCGCCAACAGGTACGGCGCAGCATCCGCAGTGGTACCACGCGGCGCAGACGCCGCCACCGGCGCCAGAGCCAGACCGCCCAGGGCGGCGATTCGATCTCGGGTTGCGCGATGCGCCGCCGCAGACGAGGCGGAATATCTGGTACGCGCTCGGCGCACTGGGCGTCATCGCGCTCGTGGTTGTTCTGCTGCTTGTCACCGGTGTTTTCACTGCGAAGACCCCCGACGACACCGCGGGATCGCCGGTATCGGTCAACGTGGCCCCGCCGTCCTCACAAAGCGATCAGCACGCGCTGCGCATCGTGGACAAGGATTCGGGCATTAGCTACGACTATCTCGGTGAAGGCTGGAAGGACTTCCAGCTTGGCCCGGTACTGGAAAACCAGACGACCGTCGGCGAATACATCATCACCCAGAAAAAGGTGCCTACAGGCGGCGAGTTCATCGCGCAGGTCACCTCCGGGCTGCTCGCCCAAAACTTCGGAACGCCGACACCTGATGCTTATCCGGCGGCGCTCAAGGAAGTCGAGAAGTCGGTGCGCGGGCACTACTATCCCGAGCCCAACCAGCCGACCAATCTCAAGGAAGAGTCGGTGAAGATCGATGGACACGCGGCGTACCAGCGGTCCTTCGACCTCAAGTGGGACGTCAAAGGCTATGACTCGACCGGCGAGCGCGTCGTGCTGCTGCTGATCGACACCGGTAAGTCCTCGCCGGTGTTCTTCTACTGCTCGTTCCCGAACACGCACGCCGAGCTGTATCCGCTCATCGACGAGGTGATCGCGTCGATCAAGGTTGATTCCTAGCCGCAGCGAACCGGTACGGTGCGCCCACGGGTAGGGTCGCTTGCGTGAGATCACCCGACTACGAAATCCACCGGATGCGCCTGGCCAACGGGCTTCGCGTCGTACTGGCGCCCGAGAAGAACAGCGGCGCGGTAGCGATCAGCGTGCATTACGACGTCGGCATGCGGTCCGAGCCGGAGGGTCGCACCGGTTTTGCGCACCTGTTTGAGCATTTGATGTTTGAGGGGTCGGCCAACGTCCCGACCCATGAGCACGCGAAGTACATCCAGGGCGTCGGGGGTAGCTTCAACGGCTCGACCCATCCGGACTACACCGAATATCACGAGGTGCTTCCCCCGCACGCGCTCGAACGGTGCCTGTTCCTTGAGGCCGACCGGATGCGCGCGCCGTTGCTTACGCACGAAACCATGCAAAACCAGATTTCTGTCGTAAAAGAGGAAATCAGGGTCAACGTGCTGAACCGGCCGTACGGCGGATTCCCGTGGCTTGCGATGCCTCCCGTGCTGTTTGACACCTTCGCCAATGCGCACAACGGGTACGGCGACTTCGTCGATCTGGAGACGGCCACGGTAGACGACGCGCGAGCATTCTTCGCTCGCTACTACGCGCCTGGCAACGCCGTACTCACGGTCGCAGGCGATTTCGAGCTCGCCGCCGCTAGCGACATGATCGAACGCCACTTTGCTGATATACCGGCGCGTCGGGTGCCGAAGCTGCCGTCCTTCGCTGAGCCGGCGCCGACTAACGAGCGTCATGGAAGTGTTACCGATGCGCACGCACCGATCCCGGCAACGGCGCTCGGGTGGCAGAGCCCGGACCCCGTCGACGATCTCGATGGCTACCTCCCCACGGTGATCTTGTGCGACGTCCTGTACGACGGTGACGCGTCCCGGTTGCACGATGAGATCGTCACGAAGCGCGAGCTCGCGCTCGCCGCATTTGCCTACTGCGGCACGTTCGGCGACCCGTTCGACCAGCGGGGCGCCAACACCGTGACCGTCCAGTTCAACCATCCACGGGTCGATACCCGGACCGAAACGATCGCTCTCGTCGACGACATCATTGGCCAGTTGGCGACGGACGGCCCCACCGAAGCGGAGATGCAGCGCGTGCTGCCGCGGATGGTCTCGCAGTTCCTGCGCGAGATGGACTCAACCAGCGACCGTGGGCTGCGGCTTGGCACGTTTGAGCTTCTGTACGGACGCGCCGAGCTTGCCAATGAGTTGCCCGGGTTGCTTGACGCCGTCGAACCGCAGCAGGTCGCAAAGGCGGCCGCGTCGCTGACGCCAAGTTCTCGAGCTGTTGTCTGCCTGGAAGCGAAGGAGACCGCGTGAGTGTCGCTGCAGCCAAGGGGCCCAAGACGAAGACGACTGCCCAGCGCTCGGTGCCACCGCTTGCAGTGGCCCGCAAGCTCCGGGCTCCCAGGGTCGTTGAACACCGGCTGCCCAACGGACTGCGGGTCCTCGTCATCCGCAAGGCGGGCATCCCCGTCGTTGAGGCCCGTTTGCGACTGCCGCTGCTGAGCGTCGACCGAGCCTCGTACGCCAAGGCCCGGCTGCTCGAGGAGACGATGCTCAAAGGCACATCGACGTACTCGGCACTCGATTTCGAGCAGCAGCTGGGACTACTTGGCGGCGGAATCAGTATCGGCGTGGATCGGGACCGGCTAAGCGTCGGCGGCATGACCCTCTCCCAGCACCTACCGAGGTTTCTCGAGCTGATGAGCGATGCGCTGCAGCACGCGACGTACCCCAGCGATGCGGTCATCGCCGAGCGCGGCAGGCTCGTCGAACGGCTCTCGGTCGCTAACTCCAGCGCCGGCGTTGTCGCGTCGAAGACCCTGGCGCGCAACCTCTTTGCCGACCATCCGTATGCCGTCCTGATGCCTGAGGCCGAAGATCTCGCGGCAACCAGCCCGGCGATGGTGCGCGGAATGCATCGTCGGCGGGTGATCCCGGCAGGCGCCGTTCTCGTGCTCGTCGGTGATCTCTCACCGGCGAGGGCGATCGCTGTCGCGCAGCGCGCATTTGACGGCTGGAGCGGCAAAACGCCGCGATCCAAGGTCCCCGCAATGAACGCGAGAACCAGCGGGCCCGTCGTTCTCGTGGACCGCCCCGGTTCCGTGCAGTCGTCGATTCATCTTGCGGGACTCGGCCTCGGCCGTTACGACGATCTGCATCCGGCCCAGATGGTCGCCAACATGATTTTCGGTGGCAACTTCTCATCGCGTCTGGTGGCGAACCTGCGTGAAGACAAGGGATATACCTACAGTCCGCATAGTTCGTTGGACCTCGCGCCGCAGGCGACGACGTTCTCCATCTCGGCCGACGTGGCCACCGACGTGACCGCCGCGTCGCTCGCCGAAATCTCGTACGAGCTGAGCCGGATGGTCGTCACGACCGTGACGGCGGATGAGCTCGACAGCGCCCGCCAGTACCTCATCGGGTCGGTGGCACTGTCGCAGTCGAGCCAGGCGGGTCTCGCTTCGACGACGGCCAATCTCGAGTTTGCCGGCGCGTCGTTGCAGTGGCTGCGCGACTTGCTGGTCAAGATTGCCGATGTCACCATCGACGACGTGCACGAGGCGGCCATGAAAATCATGCAACCGACCCAAATCCGCACCGTTGTCGTTGGCGACGCATCGCAGGTCGAACCGTCACTGCGGGCAATCGTCGATGTTGAGCGGCAACCGATGCGTGAGGCAACATGAAGGCCAACGACAGCAAGGGGAATGCGCTATGACCGGACTAGTATCGCCGACACTCGGCAGGTTTGACGTGGATCGCGCGGCCGAACGACGTTCCGACGATGCGTGGCTCGCGCAGGCCTGGGCCGACGGCCGGGTACTCGTCCTCACCGAAAAAGGTGAAGCCCCCATCGCTGAGGGCAAGGACGGGCCGTCGTTGCAGTGGCGCGACACCAGCGGATACGCCGATGACATCGAGCGGGTTTTCCTGGGTATCTACGAAGACAAGCCGACCTTCGTGATCGGTGGCAAGCGAGACATCAAGGCCGACGGCTGGATGGACCTACGTGCCGTCGGTGAGGAACTGAGCCCAGAGCACGCGGCACTCCTGGTCGAAGCGGTGGCGATTACGCGGTGGCATGACTCGCATCGTGCGTGCCCCCGGTGCGGCGCACCCACCGAGTACGTCGAGGCCGGTTGGTCCACCCAGTGCACCAACGATGGGTCGCGGCATTTTCCGCGCACTGACCCCGCCGTCATCATGCTCGTCCACGACGGTGCGGACCGCTGCGTGCTGGGCCGTAACGAGGCCTGGCCGGAGGGACGGTTTTCGGTCCTGGCGGGCTTCGTCGAGCCGGGTGAGACAGCCGAACAGGCTGTACGCCGCGAGATCCACGAGGAAGTGGGCCTACGTGTCACCGACGTGCAGTACGTCGGTAGCCAGCCGTGGCCGTTTCCAGCATCGATCATGCTGGGCTTCATCGCGCGCGTCGAAGGGTCTGAGGAGATCGTCCGCAACGATGGCGAGATCGCTGAGGCGGCGTGGTTCACCAAGGACGAGCTGCGGGAGTCCAAAGGCATAAAGGTGCTGCCGACGCCGATCTCCATCGCGCATCACATTATCTACGGGTGGCTCGACGGCGAGCTCAGCTGATCGCGACTTAGCGCAAGCCCAAACGTTCAGGCGCTGGTTGCGGCGAGCTTGTCTTTGACCTCGTGAATGGACGGATTGGTCAGCGAGGAGCCATCAGCGAAGACCAACGTCGGGACAACGCGGTTGCCCTGGTTGATGCCCTTGACGATCTCGCCGGCGGCGACGTCATCGTCCACATCGATCTCGGTGTAGTCGAGGCCCGCATCGGCGATGTCCTGACGAAGTCGATTGCAGAATGGGCACCAGGTCGTGGAATACATCGTGAAAGTCTCAGTCGCACTCATATCCCTACTGTGACATACGCGTCTGACACCCCCTCAGCCGTGTCGGAGGCGGGTGAAACACTCAAGGAGTGACTGCCGAACCCGCCATCGATGGCCTTGACCCCGAACAGGCCCAGGCGGTGCTGGCTCCGCATGGGCCGGTGTGCATCTTGGCCGGGGCTGGCACCGGCAAGACCCGCACCATCACCCATCGGATCGCGCGTCTGGTGCACACCGGCGCGGTCAAGCCGCAACAGGTCCTCGCCGTTACCTTCACCGCGCGGGCGGCAGGGGAGATGCGCACCCGGCTGATGGGCCTGGGCACCAAGGGCGTGCAGGCCCGCACGTTTCACTCCGCCGCGCTGCGTCAGCTGCGCTACTTCTGGCCGAGCCACTTCGGCGGACAGCTGCCCGAGCTGATCAGCTCGAAGTTCCGCCTGGTCGGCCGTGCCGCCGCGCGTTGCAAACTGTCCACCGACACCGCGATGGTGCGCGACTTGGCCGGCGAGGTCGAGTGGTCGCGGTCCTGTCTGATCGACCCCAGTGACTATCCGGCAGCCGTTGCGCGATCCGGCCGCGAGACACCTGTCGCTCCGGAGACTGTCGTCAAGGTGCTCGAGACATACGAGAAGCTCAAGCAGAGCGCCGAGGTCATCGACTTCGAGGACATGATCATGTCGATGGCGTTCATGATCGAGTCTGTCCCACAGATCGCACACCAGGTGCGCGAGACCTACCGCTCGTTCGTCATCGACGAATACCAAGACGTCAACCCTCTTCAGCAACGGCTGCTCGATGCGTGGCTTGGCGCGCGCGACACGGTCTGCGTTGTCGGCGACGCTAACCAGACGATCTACACCTTCACCGGCGCGCGGCCGGATTACCTGCTCGGTTTCGCCAATCGATTCCCGGACGCGAGCGTCGTACGCCTGCATCGCGACTACCGGTCTACGCCGCAGGTCGTTACCCTGGCCAATCGGGTCCTCGACGGCAGTTCCGGTGGCCTGGCCGGCGCGCGCATGTCGTTGGTCGGGCAGCAGCCGACCGGACCCGAGCCGACGATTACCACCTACGACGACGAACCCGCCGAAGCGGCCGCCGTAGCGGCCAAATGCGCGTCGCTCATCTCGTCCGGCACCCCGGCTGCGCAGATCGCCGTACTGTTCCGCATCAATGCGCAGTCGGAGATTTATGAGGCCGCGCTGTCATCGGCTGGAGTGCCCTACATTCTGCGCGGGGGTGAGAAGTTCTTCGAACGAGCCGAGGTGCGCGAGGCGGTCGTATTCCTCCGTGCGGCGGCGCGCACCAGCGACTCGACCGGCCGACTTGGTCGGGCCGTGCGCGGCGTGCTTGCCAACAGTGGATGGGACCCGGAGGCGGCGCCATCGGGTGGGTCGGCCCGAGAGCGTTGGGAGTCGCTGTCGGCGCTCGCCGGTCTGGCCGATGACCTACAGTCCGCCGACCCGGACATCGACCTCGCCGCATTCGTCGTCGAGCTAGAACAGCGTGCGGCCAGCCAGCACGCGCCGACTGTGCAGGGCGTGACGCTCGCGTCGCTGCACGCGGCCAAGGGCCTCGAGTGGGACGCGGTGTTCCTCGTCGGGCTCAACGACGGCATGGTTCCGCTTAACCGAGCCCGCACCAATGAACAGGTCGAAGAGGAACGCCGACTGCTGTACGTCGGGGTGACCCGAGCTCGGCGCATCCTCAATCTGAGCTGGTCTCTTGCCAGGTCTCCCGGCGGACGCGCGTCACGCAAGCAGAGCCGATTTCTCGATGCGCTCGCGTCGTCGCGCGGACCGACCGCGAAGGTCGCGCCGTCCGCGCGGCGGCAAAAGATCGCGCGGTGTAAAGGATGTGGTCAGCGCCTGGACCCACGAGAGGTTGCCGCCGGCTCGTGCGGCGCGTGTCTCAAGGTCGGCGACCGGACCTTCGAACGTCTTCGGGCTTGGCGGATGACAGTTGCGCGCAGCGAGGAAATTGCGCCCTACATGGTCTTCGATGACGAGACTCTCGGCGCCATCTCGCTGATGAAGCCGACGACGCTCAGCCGACTGCTCAAGGTCAAGGGCGTCGGCGAGGTGAAACTTGGCAAATACGGCAGCGATCTTCTCGAGGAGATCGAGGCGTCGAAAAAGAATCTGCAAAAAACCCAATAAATAGTTTGCGCCGATGTGCTTGCACAATCTAGCGTGTATGACGTGCCGCTCGCAAAAGCGCGCGTCACCTGCAAAAGCATCATCCATCTCGACCCGAAAGGAGTAGCGAAAATGAACAATTCACTCGTCATGAGTCGTCAGTCCGCAGATGCAGTTCCGGCTTGCGCGTTCGCGCGTGTGCGCGTGTGGTCCCCGCTGACTCCTGACGGCGTCGCTCGGCAGGACCGCTCCTCTCGAGGAACTGAAAACGGCACTACCCAACGTACTGATGCCATATCCGGCTACGCGCTGCTTGATAAGCGTGCGACCGGCAGCACCGGAATCTTCAGCAGTACCGGCACGACGGGCACCGGCACGACGAGCAATGACACCAGCAGCAATGTCACTACCGGCAATCGCACCACCAGCACCACTGATCCGACATTACTGGGATCTCCACCCTTTTGGCGAAGTAACTAGCATCAACTAGTTGGCTCGTACCGAGGCCGCGGAATCTCAGACATGAGATCCGCGGCTTTCTTGTATTTAGCGGCGGATCGCAACACGACACCTAAGGCACCACGTGACGACTCAGACCAAGACGACGACCGCGACCGTACAGAACTACCAGCTAGGAGCCAACAAGATGCCAAGCCCGACCTCGCCAATTTCCGCGGCGACGCCGTTGGTGAGCGCGCCGGTATTCAGCGCCGATGACGAACTGCCATGCCAAGTCCAGGACCCCGATCTCTGGTTCGCCGAGAGCCCCGCCGCGCTTCAGAAGGCAAAGGAACTGTGTGCACAGTGCCCGGTGCGGGTGGAGTGCCTCGTCTCGGCCATCGATCGCCGTGAGCCGTGGGGCGTCTGGGGTGGCGAAATTTTCGAGCAGGGCGTCGTCATCGCGCAGAAGCGTGGCCGCGGACGGCCCCGCAAAGATGCCCCCGTCCGGGATCAGCCCGGTCGTGCGGCGTAACGAGAGACCGTATATGCCAGGAGTTACGAAATGTATTTGCTACAAAACGAACTCGCTCACTACCGAATAGAGGACGAGCTCTCCAACGCCGCTCGGCATCGCCGGGCGCGTCAGGTCATTCGGGCCGCACGGTTACGCCGCCGCGCGGACGTCGCACGCGCGCGGGCGAACGCTGCCGAGGACAGAATCAGCTGATCGCCGGCCTTATGCAGACGAGGCACCATGCTGCAAGGCGCCTTGCTGCAAGGCACTATGGACACATGGTGACTTGCAGCATGTGCGGTACGACGGCCGACGAGCTACCAATGACATGGAGCAGTGAGGTGCGTGACGGACGTACGGCGTATCTCTGCGCCGTCTGCACCCGGCAGCACCTGCGTTCGATCGAGGGGCGACTGGATCAGGAGTGGTGGTAACGGCTCGCTAGCCGTCGAAGCCGGGCAGCCAGCGTTCGACGACACCGCGAAACGGGCCCTCGGCCTCAAGCTGGCACAGTACGCCGATAGACCCGAGAGTCACGCGGTAAATCATGAGGTACTCCGGCGGCAGGTTGAGCTGGCGACCGAGCTTGTTGGCGTCGCTGCGTGGGTTGCCCAGCCGCGCGGCCTCGGCTTTGATCCATTCTCGGCTGAAAGCGAACGTTGGCTTGGCGAGCGGTTCGAGGATGGGGCGTAGGTATTCGAGTACGGCCTGGGCGTCGACTCGAATCGTCGGCTTGACGAACCCGGCCTCGCGCAGCATGGCAAGGACACCATCTGCGTCACCGTCCAGCGTCATTCTGGCGGCCGTACCGATCATTTCCGGTAGCCCGTCGGGCAGATGCTTGACGGCTCCGAAGTCGATGACACCGAGCCGGCCGTCGTCCATCAACCGGTAGTTGCCAGGGTGCGGGTCGGCGTGCAGCAGGCCTGCTCGGGCAGGGCCGGAAAAATGCAGGGTCGACATCAAGATGCCGGCGCGGTCGCGCTGCTTCTTGCTACCGCGCGCGATGACGTGGGACACCGGTGTGCCGTCGATCCATTCGCTGATGATGACCTTGGGCGCGCTCGCGACGACCTTGGGGACCACGAAGTCCGGGTCGTCGGCGTACGCCGCGGCGAACGCGCGTTGTGACTGGGCCTCGAGCCGGTAGTCCAACTCTTCGATGACCCGTTCGCGGATCTCGGCGATGAGTGGCTTGATGTCGATACCCGGCGTGATCATGCCGTAGATCTTGGCGAAGCGGGACAGCTGGTTGAGGTCTGCCATGAGAGCCGGTCCGGCGCCGGGGTACTGCACCTTGACCGCGACGTCCCGGCCGTCGTGCCAGACACCCCGATGAACCTGTCCGATACTGGCCGCGGCCGCGGGCTGGTCGTCGAAGGACTCAAAACGGTCGATCCAGTGCGCGCCGAACTGCTCGTCGAGCACCGACTTGACCGTCGCGGTCGGCATCGGTGGCGCTTGCTCCTGCAGTTTGGTCAGCGCCTCGCGGTAGGGGGCGGCCATGTCGTCCGGGAACGCCGCCTCGAAGACGCTCAGCGCCTGGCCGAGTTTCATGGCTCCGCCTTTGAGCTGCCCGAGCACTTCAAACAGCTGCGCGGCGGCGCGCTCCTGTTTGCTCTGGGTCACCTCGAGGGCGCTGCTGCCGGCGAGACGCTTGCCGACACCTGTGGCCGCCCGGCCGGCGACCCCGAGGGGCAGCGACGCGAGCTTTGCCGTACGCCGTACCGAGCGCTGCGGGAGTTCGTCCACGACCCCCATTCAACACGAGGTGCCCTGGGCTCGCCCAGCTAGGCGCGCTGGCAGGTACACAACGGGTGCCGCGGCCAGAACCTCCGGGTGAGCACCAGATCTGGCAGACCGATCTCCAGCGTCGTGTTGATTGTCTCCGGCAGCCGCTCGCCGTCGAACCACTGCAGCGCCTGGATGCTTGCCAACGAACCGGCCAGCAGAGCCAGGGCCGACTCCCCGGCGTCCTCAGGTCGGTGCGGCTGCATCCGCAGCTGACCGTAGATTGCCGGCCACTGCGGGTCACGATCGCGGCGGCTCAGATGCTGGCACTGCAGACAAGAGGACTCGCCCGGCACGACAAACGGGCCGATCACGGCACGTCGTTCACGTACCGTGGCGCACAGGTACGGCGTACCGCTGCGTTGTAGCGACCGCTCACGCTCATCCGGGCCGGGCCAGGTCTCGGTCAGGATGAGCAAGTCGGGCGACTCCAACGGGCTGAGCCGGGCGGTGCTGGCCGAGTCGGAGACTCGCTTGACCAGCCGAGCAAGCGCGTCACTATGGTCAGCGCCGACATCATCCAGGCCGAACCCGCCGCCGGTAACATCGCTCGCGTCGACTGGTGCTCGCTCGACGACGTTGATCCGGCCCAGACCGGCCGCGGCTAGCGCACCGGCGATGACGCTGCCGACTCGTCTGCCGCCGTGGATGAGGACCTGCGAATGGGCGCGGGCCGCGGCCACCTGTTGCGGCGTACCGGAGGCGGGGCTCAGCAGGCGAGCAGCGAGGTCGGGCAGCAGCCCCCGATCGTTCTCCGGGTGCCATCCGGAGTCGGTCTCGGCCGGTACCGCGCCGAGGTCGACCAGTACGCCGCTGGCGTGCAGCTGGCGCAGCACCGCGACGATGTCGTCCGCAGTGAGGCCCAGCCACGGGCCCTGGGCGATCAGTTGCGCGCTGCTGCGTCGCCCATTGATCGAGTTGATCAGCCGGTAGCGCTCTGGGGTGATCCCACCGAGCACGATGGCACGATCGCCGTCGATGCCGATCTGCAGGATCCCCACGTCGCGCCACACTCGACGCAACACCGGTGGGATCCAGGGAACCGCAGGTAGTGCCGCTAGGCGGGGATCAACCAGCTGTGGACGCGCCTCGCGCGGCCCTTCGCTGTTGTAGGGGGAGGCCGCCGCGCGCATCGGGTTGGCTCCTTACTTCGGTGTTATTGGCATCGAAGTTGGAGCGTGTCAGAAACGGAGCCAGCGTGCGCCGAGTTGTCCACAGCCTCAATCGGGTTCGCGCCTCACGACGGCCCGGAGTGTGCGCTTCGCTGGCTAGGCCTTGCCGAGGATGCGGTTCATCTTCGTGCCGCAGGTGGGGCAGGTGCCCTTCGCCATACGAGTGCCTTTTTCGTTGACCTGTTCTTCGCCGTCGAAATCGCGCTTTTCTTTGCATTTCACGCAGTAGCCGTTGTACGTCTCGGACATTACAAAACCTCCGTCGTCTGCTGCGACGATTGGCGCCGCTCGTCTCATGCGGCTGTCAACATACCGCGATCTGGGCAGTTCAGTGGGTATATCCGAGTCGAAATGGTCGATCTCGCGCCGGGACTGCTGTGGATAAGGCGGTGGATAACAGGCCAATGCAGGCCGGGCTCGCTGTGGACATTCTGGGGTCAAAATGGGTAAGAAAGGCTGCCACGCGGTCAAATATCGCCTCTCGCCAGGCAATTTTGAACGAGACACCGAAGGCTCGGGCGCCTGTGGATAAGTCATAGGCGGCAAGTAGCCGGTCGTCAACACGTCGCACCATCTAAACAACACAGCGCAGTATCCAAACAACACCGTGCACCATCTAAATCAGTGCTACTAGGCTGCCTATGTGGCTGCCGCGGACTCGACGACCTACCAGTTTGGAACGATTGACGGCGTACCGGTGGAGGTACGCCGCAGTCGTCGGCGCAAGCGCAGCGTGCAGGCCTATCGGGATGGCGCCAAGATCGTGGTGCTGCTACCGGCGTCGATGTCTCGCTCGGAACAGACCCGCTGGGTGCATCAGATGGTCGACAAGGTGACCTCGATGGAGCGCCGCCGGCGCAGCGGCGTGCCGGCGAGCGACGAGGCGTTGCTGGCGCGTTCGGCGATGCTCTCGCGACGCTACCTACCGCCAGATACGACGCCGGCAAGTGTGCGGTGGGTGACTAACCAAAACTCCCGCTGGGGCTCGTGCACGCCGTCGACTAAAGTGATCCGCCTATCGCACCGGCTCAAGTCGATGCCGCAATGGGTCGTGGACTACGTGTTGTTGCACGAACTGACGCACCTGATTGTGCCCGGTCATGGGGCGGACTTCTGGGCGCACTTAACCGGATACGCCTACACCGAAAGAGCGCAAGGCTACCTCGAAGGGGTGCAGGCCACTGCCCAGCTCGAGAATGTCTGGGAGCTCGGCGAGGTCGCCGACGAACACGCCGGCTAAGAGGTCAGACGGACCCGGCGAGGCGGCGTACGACCTCTTCGAGGATCGGTCGGGGAGTGGCCAGGTTGACGCGGACGAAGCCGGCGCCCTCCGGACCGAAAGTAATGCCGTGGTTGACCGCTACCTTGCCGCGATCGAGAAATGCGGTCGCCGGGTCGTCGCCGAGGCCAAGATTTGTGCAGTCCACCCAGGCGAGGTACGTCGCGTCCTGCGGTGACCAGCGCGCATCCGGCAGGTGCGTGGCGAGCAGTTCGCCGAACAACGTCCGGTTCGCGGCGAGGTAGTCCAGAGTGTCAGCCAGCCAAGGCCCACCCTCGGCGAACGCGGCGGTATTGGCTGCCACGCCGAGAATCGACGTACCGAACGACGCGAGGTTGGGTGCCTTCTCGAGTGCCTTCCACGAGGCGGCGCCGCCGGCAATCGCGAGCGCACATTTAAGGCCTGGCACGTTCCACGCCTTGGACGCGGACACGAAACTCACGCTGTGGGTGGCCGCATCCGTGTCGAGCGAGGCGAACGGGACGTGGACGTGAGCGTCGAAGGTGAGCGGGGCGTGTACCTCGTCGCTGAGTACGACGACGCCGTGGCGCTCGGCGTACTGGGCAATCTGCATCAGTTCAGGACGCATAAACACCCGTCCGGTGGGGTTCTGCGGGTTGCACAGCAGCAGCGCACGGACCGATGGGTCGGATAGGACGCGGTCGAGTGCCGCGAAGTCAATGTCGTATCGAGCCCGCGTGCTGTCGTAGGCAAGCGGCACCGGCGCGCAGCGACGATCGACGACCTCGATGGTTCTGAAGAACGGCGGGTACGACGGGACGAAGAACGCGACGCCGTCCCCGGGGTTGGTAAGTGCCTGCAGGGCGGTCCGGATGCCCGACAGCACATCCTGGACGACCATGGTGTGCGCGGGATCGGGCCCTACGCCGTCGCGGGCCGCGGCGTACTGCGCATAGGTCTCGGCGAGCGCGCCACGATGCGAGTAGCCGGTGTCGCCGCGCGCGGCGTACTCGTGCAGTACGTCGACGATCGGCTCGGCAAGCGGGAAGTCCATCTCGGCGACGAACGCCGGAACCACCTCCGGCGGATGGGTCCGCCATTTAACGCTGTGCCGAGTGCGGAGCTCATCCAGGGTGATTGCGTCGTACGGGTGTGACATCACCCGAGCCTATTGCCTCAGACCTGGGTAGTGCCATCCGAGTCGTCAGGCCTGTCGTCGTTGTTGTCCGAGTTTGCATCCGTGCCCGCGTCGCTGTCCGAGTCCGTGCCCGCCGTGTCGGCTGGTTCGTCGGCAGGGTTGTCGTCGCCGCGAAGTAGCGCATCGAAGTCGGCGTCGGTGAACGAAGAATTCGAGGTCATGTCAGCGAACGCCTCGGGGTGGTCGAGGTCGGACGAGCTTGGCAGCAGGTCCGGATGCTCCCAGATCGCGTCGCGACCCTCGACACCGCGGCGCTTCTCGATCTCGGCCCACAACTTTGCCGCTTCGCGAAGTCGGCGCGGACGTAGTTCCAGGCCGACGAGGGTCGCGAATGTCTGTTCGGCTGGCCCACCTGCTGCACGGCGCCGGCGCATCATTTCGCCCAGCGCGTTCTCCGCGGGCAGCCGGTCACCGGCGACCTTGGTCACGACACGATCAACCCACCCTTCGATGAGCGCGAGCAGCGTCTCGAGGCTGGCGAGGGACTGTTTCTGCGCCTCGGTGGTTTCCGGTTCGAAGACACCGCTGGAGAAGATCTCCTGCAGCTTCTCCGGATTGGACTGAAGGTCGGCGGGATCGATCTCGCTGATTGAGCGCTCGATGGCGTCCTTGTCGACTACGATGCCCTTGGCGTATGCCTCGACGGTGTTGAGGACGCGCTGCTTGAGCCACGGGACGTGCGCGAACAGCCGCTGGTACGTGACTTCGCGTAATGCGAGGTAAAGCCGGATCTCGTCGGCGCCGATCTCCAGGCCTTCGGAGAACGCATCCACATTTTGAGGCAGAAGTACCGCGGTACCTGCCGGCCCAAGCGGAAGGCCGACGTCAGTGGAGGACAGCACTTCGGAGGCGAGTTGCGCGATGGCCTGGCCGACTTGCGTGCCGAAGATCATCCCGCCCATAGTTCCCATGATCCCTTCGAACCCCGGGAATCCTGCGGGCATTTGCTGTTCGTCGTTCGTCGGGATCATCGCCGACATCGCGCTGACCAGCTGGGCAGCGACCGGGTCGCACAGTTGCGACCAGACCGGCAGCGTGTGTTCGATCCATTCGGCGCGTGTCCAGCTCGCGGTTGTCGTGACGCCGCTGGGGAAGGTCGTTGCCTCGTTGAGCCACAGATCGGCTAGATGGACGGCCTCCTTGACGGCGATCTTGTCTGCTGCGGTAAGCGAGCGCTGGTTGGCGTTCGCGTGCGCGAGTGCACCCTGCTTGGCGAGATCCCAATTCACCGGACCGCTTTGCTGACTGAACATCTGCTGCAGTTGCTGAATAAAGGGCATTGCGGCGTTGAGGTCCATGGGCATTCCGCCTGGCATCTGCATGCCCGGCGGAAGCTGAGGCCCGCTGCCCGGCGTGCCGGGTGTGCCGCCAAAACCAGGGAACATGAAACCGAATGGGTTGTTGGCGAATGGGTTGCCGGATTGATCCTGGCCACTGTCCGAAGATGCCTCGGAAGCATCGCCCGAGTTCTTAGAGAGGTCGTGGTGCTCAGAGTTGTGGTCGGAGTCATCCGGATCGTCAGGTCCGGATGCGCTGAACCCGAACGGCGGCTTCGTCATCAGTTACGACTCCTTATAGTTGCGCATGCGCAGTATCGCGATGCATTAGGTGAACGTCTGCGAACCTGGTCGTGTTCCATCACCGTTCACGGTACGGCGTACCGGCCCAATCCGATCAACATAATTCCCGGCCGATCAACATAATTGCCGGTCGCATAGGCTCACTGCATGAGTCGTCGGTTTCAGACCCTGTGCGGGGGAGTCGTTGTTCTCGCGGTGCTGCTGCTGATCGTGCTCACTGTGAAGGTGCCGTTTGTTGCGGAGGTTCCGGGTCCGACAGCGAACACCATCGGCAAGTACGACGGCAAGCAAGTCATCAAAGTCGATGGCGATATCAAGCTCAACAAGTCTTCAGGCAACCTCAACTTAACTACCGTTGGGATCGTCGAGAACTTGACGGTCTTCCAGGCGATCGAGGGCTGGTTTGACGATGGGGTGAGCGTCGTACCAACTGAGGTCATTTATCCGCCGAACGTGTCGCGCGAAGCGACCGATAAGCAAAATAAGGCGGACTACGACAACAGCGAGAATTTTGCCGTTGCGGCCGCGCTTGGTCATCTCGGTTATCCGACGAAGGTTGTGGTTGTGACTCCGCCCAAGGGTTCCGATCTGAAGTCCGGTGACGCTATCGACTCTGTTGGCGGTACGGCAATTACGTCGTTCGCGGACTTGCAGGGTGTGCTCAAGACTATTGCGCCGGATACTGCGGTCGAGGTGGGCTACCAGCATTTCGGCGTACCGGCGACGACCTCCATCACGACCCAGAAGCCGACCGGCAAAGATGCGGGTTCCGGCGGTTCGAGGCTTGGCGTCACTGTCAACGCTCGTCCGTACGCGCCGTTCAACGTCACCTTCGCGCAGAACGATATCGGCGGGCCATCCGCCGGTCTCATGCTCACCCTCGGCGTACTCGATCTGGTGGGGCCGAAGTCGATCACGGGCGGCCATTTCATCGCCGGCACGGGCACGATCGACGCCGAGGGCAAGGTGGGCCCGATCGGCGGCATCAGGCTGAAGATGAAGAAGGCCGCGGAGGTAGGCGCGGACATCTTCCTTGCGCCGGCCAAGAACTGTGCTGAGGCGATGACCGACCCGCCGGCCAATCTCAAGGTCGCCAAGATTGACAGCCTCGACAGCGCGCTCGATACGATCGCGAAGTACAACGCGGGCGAAAAATTTCCGACCTGCTAGAGGAAGTTCCGACCTGCTAACTGGCCCAACCGCTCAAGCGAGCCGCAACTGTCGTGTGTCCTAGGCGCGTGTGTCTCGGGCATCCGGTGCGCGCGTTCGTGGTCGCGCCGGTCGCAGCGCCGGATGCCGATCAGGCGGATCGTGCGAGGTCACGCCGAGGTATGGAGTCACCTGGTTTAGGCGGCGGTTTTCTTCTTGTTTCGCCTGGTGCGGCGGGGTGGTGGTGTTTTGCGTCCTGGCGGGTGGGTGGTGTAGCGGCGGCCGGTGGGGCTGGTCCAGTCGATACTGGCGTCGTCGTGGAGGACTAGTTGCCATCCGGTTTGGTGTTTCACGCGGTGGTGGAGTTCGCATAGCGCGATCAGGTTCGTGTCGGCGGTGGGCCCGTTCGGGTATTCGATGACGTGGTCGAGGTGGCAGTATGCGGCTTTGCGGGTGCAGCCGGGGAAGCGGCACGTCACGTCCCGGGTGATGACGCGGCGGCGCATGTCTGCTGGTGGCCGGTAGCGGGTCTTCCCGACGTCGTAGACGA